>JAYVHC010000707.1:0-7471 GCA_043771575.1 Planctomycetia bacterium | reverse complement strand
TGCTTGTGGACGCAAAATGGCCGCCCAATAAAGCTCCGCAGGAGCGTCGCTCTCCCGTTATGATGGATCGCACTATAAAAAGATGTTTAGAGCTGTGGCTTCGCCCTCCGCCACCCAAAACTTAAGTTGGACAAAGCACTTGGGCCTGCAAAACTATTCACCCGCGAGGCGAGCTCGCCGGTGTTCAAAAAGATGTGGGGTACAAAAAGGTGGCACGTTTCTAAGTATTCGACGGTAAAGAGTATCAGCAGACAACGTCGAGCAGTGAGGGCGGCTCGTCGGACGGCCGTGTAGAGGTGGATGGCACTGTGGACGAGTCCTGCACAGAAGTGATTGCGTTGCCGTCCTGTGGCTTGCGCGCGTGGCGGCCGAGGCCGTCGCCTTGACCTTGAGCGTCGCGATCGGGGCTCGCTGACTCGGACTTTTCTAATTGAGTTTGCAAGGCGACCACATCCGCCGAAGGAGCAGCCGGGACGGAGTTCTTGTCGCGACTGGAAACAACCGATGCGATACTAACCGCTTGAGCGGCTGAGAAGTTCGTTGGAATTTGCACTTCCAAACTCCTGGCTAAGCATCGTGCGCAATATTCGGCCGTCGTAAGCAGCCGTTTTCATATCGGACCCCTGATGGAACCGGTGATTGATTACTGCTGCTGTTTTCGTACGATGCGATGAAAGATTACCTGGTGAAACCCATAAAGAAGCTAAAGACTTGTGTTTGATCGCCATCCGCCTTTTGCACTGGATAGGCAAAATCGAAGGCTAGTGGAGCAGGGCCAAGAGCAGGAATAGCCACTCGCAAACCCATACCGGGCGCGACGCGGATGTTCTTACCCTTGATGGTGAAATCTTGCTCGATGGTTCCATAATCGCAGAAGGCCACGCCTCGTAGCATCTCATCAGCGGTCAGTGGGAACACATACTCAAGGCTGCCGAGAAACATGAAGCGACCACCCACTTGAACATCGTTCACCATGGGACTGGCACCACGGAATCGGAAACCGCGCAGAGTGCTATAACCACCAGCGTAAAAGTTCTCGAAGATCGGGGTATCCGCGCCTGAGAACCCCAGTTTCCAAGTGCTGGCAAGCGTATGGCGCCCTGTTTGGTCAGGTCGCTCGCGCACCAGAAAGTATCGGTTGTAGTTAATCAAGCCGCGCGGATAATCAAATTCACCAAAGACTTGGTCGTAGATCATCTCAAGCAGGTGTCCTTCAGAAGACATGAAGGGACTGTCGCGAGTGTCGTGCGCCAAGCGAATGCGACCGGTGTACAAGTCGTTGCTGCCCAGTGCGCGATCAAGTTGTGAAACGCCCAGCTTGCGTGGATTGAAAATCTTCACGTCTTCCATCCGCAATTCAGTACTGATCGACAAGTCCTTGGTGATTTCATAGCCCACGGCGACGCGACCACCCAATCGTTGTTCCGTCCAGTCGCGGAACTGACGCGTGTAGAGAAAGCCACCGACCGAGAGGCTGTACGGAGTGTCAAGGAAGTTACGCTCCGACCAATTGACGGTGTAGCGTTGGACTCTTGTTCCAGGCATCAACTCCGCGCGAAAGTTTTGGCCACGTCCGCGGAACGCTCTGCCGCTCCACACATCGTCCCAACTTGTCGGTACCTTGGTGATGTCGAAATTGCGTTCGTCAATGGTTAACTGACCGCTGAGGCCCAAGTCGCTGTTGACCGAGCCGCCAATCATCACGCGACCTGTGCGTGCCTCTTGCAAATAAACGTCTAACGGTGCGATGCGTTCTCGCGGTTGGTAAGGTGTAAACGGCTGCGTCGCAATGACTGAGTTCGGATCATTCGGGTTTGGGAATGCACCTGGAGCCAACGCGTTTTCGGGTGAAGTGGGATAGCCCGCTGCACCCGGTGCAATGGTGGCGTCGTAACCGTATTGGCCAGCAGCGTTTTGGCCCGCGTAAGGTTGACCAGGCACTTGATACGTATTGGGGACATTCGCTTGCGGTGCTCCGGCACCCCCCAAGTTACCTTGGTTATACACGGTGTTTCCCTGTGCTGCTGCGTAGGGATCAAACACCGGTGGCTGTTGCATTCCAGGTTGCTGTGGGATGGGCTGTTGCTGAAAAACAGGCTGTTGATAATTGTTGCCTGTCGGAGGTTGAAAAGCCGTTTGTTGTGGCGCGTTGGGCTGCGCAGGATACCCCTGTGGGGCCGCATAGAGTTGCTGTTGAGCTCCGGCGGGGCCCGATACTAGTCCCAGTTGAGCTTGAGTTTGCGTTGAAGGCAGTGTGAATGGCGAGTTGTTTTTTTGGGGGGCATTACCAACGCTAGGTGCCCTCGTGTTAGGTATTCCATTGTTTTGTGCAACGTTGTTGGGTGCGTTGCTCTGAGCACGGTTGTTCGGTCCCAGAGTACTTGGGCCGGTGTAACGATTGTTGGCTGGGGGTTGCTGGGTGACGGTCGGCTGCATTGGCCGACGATTGGGATCGCTGGTGCCAATAGTTCCATTGCGAAATGCATCGGGCGATTGACCACGGATACGTGCGGTGCCGCTAGCATCCGTCGCTTGGGCTTGGTCAGATTGCCCACGATCCAGCTTACCCGTATCCAACTTACCCGTATCCATCTTACCCGTATCCAACTTACCCGTATCCGGCTTGAACGAAGAACTGTGAGGCGAGCCGAGTCCGGGTGGCAGATTCAGCGGCTGACGCGTGCCGAGCTGACATCCGGTGACGCTACCGATCAAACCCATTGACAGGGCCAGCTTGCCTAGCGTGCGCGTCCCCAACACCGTAGGACGAGCGGCTCGTTTTACTTCACGGCTTGGGGCGATGGTTTTCAAGACGGTTAGTCCCTGTTTTATAGTCTTCAATTCGAAAGCTGGCTTGGCAATGACTAGCACGCGTGAGTGTCTGAATCGGATCAACTAGTAATTGCCTTCCGAGCCATCGGGGCGTCGGACTTCGATTTTCGGTTCCTGTCCCTGACTGGCATTGGTCTCGAAAACCTGTGAGGCCTTGAGGCGACGTTCAGAGGCCTCGAGTTCACGCAGGTCGATGATCTGACCTTCCCGAATACCAATCAAATTTTTGGGAACGTTGATTTGTGTATGACTGGAGTCCCCTTCGATATGGATGTGAATATCACCTGCGCGATAAACATCACCTTCGGTGATTTTATAGACCAGGTCCAACTGTCCGGGCTCATCCAAGAATCGCGGCTCGGGTTGAATGTCTACGAACACGAAGCCCTTGCGACCGTAAAACTCGTTGCGGAGCGTCCGCTGATCGCGGCTCATTTTTCCCAAGTTGAACGCTTCGCCAGCTTTTAGCGTCATTGCCGCCACCAACTGTTCCGTTGGAAAGTAGCGATTGCCGACGAAGGTAACATTGCGAACATAAAACGGTGGTCCTTCGTCGACCACAAACACAAGGTCCACGAGATCGCCGGTCGTGTTGTAGTCCATGCGATAGTCGATGCGCGCCTGGAAGTATCCGAGCGAGCGATAGTAGGTTGTAAGTCGATCAGCGTCTTCGCGAATCTGATTCAGGTTTGCTTTGTTAAACATGTAACGCGTCAAGCCATGTCGAGCGTCGCGAGATTTGATTTTGGTTTTCAGGATTTCGTCGCTAAAGATCAAATTGCCTTCGATAGCGATCGTCGAGACTCGCTCGAGTTGCCCTTCAGAAATATCGAAGAAAACACGGCGATCACCCGCTTTGTTGCCCTCGCGCACAACGACCGAAGCGTGATTAAAACTGTGCTCGAGATACAGGTCCACGAGCCGTTGGCGGGCCATATCGACGGAGAAAGGATTGATTGGATCGCCGACTTCAATGCCGCAATGCTTTTTGAGCATGCGTTCGTCCAGTCGCTGGTTTCCATGAAAAACCAGTTCAATAACGGTAGGTTGCTCTAGTATTTCCAGACGCACCACCACGCCACCTTCGACATCGCGAATCGTTGGAGTAATCTTGCGAAACAGCTCCGTGCGATACAGTTCGTGCAAGTCGGCTTGCAGTTGTTTTTCGTCGAAATTGCGATCGGTACGCGTCTGCATGTGCGATAGAACCTTGTGTTGACTGATCGCTTGATTCCCAACGATTTCCATGCCAACCACTAGTTTGCCGTTGTTCACACCGCTGAGTCGAGGACCGCCAGCTTCCCACATGCGATCGCGAAACTTCGGATCTTGAATTGCGGGGGCGCCCGCATTTGGATCACCGCCACCGCCACCTGGCATACCCTGCCCTAGCAAATCGCTCGAATCAAGCATTAACACGAACACGAACCAAAGTGCGCAATGCAAAGTTCGACGAGCGTGTAGCAAATCCATTTGCATGACTCCGAGGTTTTTTGGTTCAGTTCGAAACGAGCCCGCGCGACGGCGCAGCGTTTCTGTAGTAAATTCCCTCACATAATTAGCGAATGTGCAGAATCGTCACAAGGCAGATTTGAGTCACCCACCCCACACATTGCCAGCAATACCCGTCGCAATCCGTAGCTACCGTCGCCAGACGGTGGCCGTCTTCGCTGATACTGAACGCCCCAGCTAACCCAGTGTCCACGCTCTGGCGAGCGTAGCTACGCCCAATTCTTCGGTTGACCGCGAATCGAAGAGACGTCTGTCGCCAGGCCGCAGTGGTTACCAAATAACGGGACAAGAACACAACCCAACTACATAGCTCAAACTTCCTGTAAGATGTGCGTTTCATTTCATCCACTTGCCCCAACAGCTATAGTAGGGGGCATTATTTCATTCGTTTTCCGTCATTCCTTTCCCAGTTAGCAGCCTGTTCGATGATCGCCAATGGAAAAACGAAAAAGCATGTAGTTATCGTGGGTGCTGGGCCGGGCGGGTTGGCGACGGCCATGCAATTGGCACACGCGGGCGTGCGCGTTACGGTGCTTGAAAAACACAGCTGGGTGGGCGGTAGGACAGCAACGTTTATTCAAGAAGGCTTTCGCTTCGATATCGGTCCGACGTTTTTCCTGTACCCGCGTGTTCTGTCAGAGATCTTCGCGTCAGTCGGTCGCGATCTGATGAAAGAAGTGCCCATGACGCGGCTGGACCCTCAGTACCGAATTAGTTTCGGAGCAGGCGGTCGGCTGGACGCGACACCGAACCTTGCATCGATGGAAGAGCAGATCGCTGCCATTTCGCCTGGTGATCGAGGCGCTATTACACGCTATATCAACGACAATCGGACGAAGCTTGACAAATTTCGCGTCGTGCTCGAATCGGCTTTTAACAGTCCGCTGGATCTGCTTTCGCCGGGCGTCTTGAAGGCGCTGCCGAGTTTGAAGCCCTGGCGCTCACTGGCGACGGAATTGAATAGTTACTTCAAGGACCCCAGGCTGGCGATCGCGTTTTCGTTTCAGTCAAAGTACTTGGGTATGTCGCCAATGCGCTGCCCAAGTCTGTTTTCGATCCTGTCCTACCTCGAGTATGAACACGGAGTTTTTCATCCTCATGGCGGCTGCGGTCAAGTGAGCCAACGCATGGCCGAAATAGCTCAGGAACTGGGCGTTGAAATTCGCTTGAATGAAGCCGTTACAGGTTTTGATTTCGTTGGCAAGCGCCCCCAGGCGGCGATCACGGACAAAGGCCGCTATGATTGCGATGCGGTGGTGATCAATGCGGACTTTTCCGAAGCGATGCGACAGTTGGTGCCCGATGCGCTCCGCCGACGTTGGACGGATAAGAAGATTGCTACCAAGCGGTTTTCCTGTTCGACATTTATGCTGTACTTGGGAATACGAGGGCGTTACGACGAGCTGCCGCATCATACGATTCACATTACGGCAGACTACGAAAGGAATCTGCGGCAGATCGAGTTGGATTTCGAGCTGCCGGAAAAACCGAGTTTCTATGTTCAAAACGCTTGCGTGACCGACGCTTCGCTGGCTCCCGCTGGTCATAGTACGCTGTATGTTTTGGTACCTGTGCCGCACGCGAACGAAAACGTGACTTGGGATGCAGCGACCTGCTCAAGGTATCGTGAGCTGGCGCTTGATCAGTTAGGGATTGAAGGAATGCGCGACGTTCGCGATCGCATCGTGACCGAACGAATGATTACGCCGAAGATTTGGAACGAGCAATTCGGTTTGTATCGCGGTGCCACCTTCAACTTGGCTCACAATCTCGGTCAGATGCTACACCTTAGACCGCATAATCGTTTCGAAGACTTGAAGAACGTTTATTTGGTCGGTGGCGGGACACATCCCGGCAGCGGCTTGCCGGTAATTTACGAATCGTCGCGAATCACCTGCAAGCAGTTGCTGCCCAGATTATAGAACAATGCAAAAGGTCAACTTCGTCTGCGGAGCGCGGGCGTTCCCGTCCGCTTGCAACCGAACGAAATATATTTCACCGAGCGGCCAGGGCCGAACTCACTTGTTTCTTTAAAGTTGCAGCCTTCTGACGATAGTACTTCAGACCTGGCACAAAAAAACTAGTCGCTGAGACAATGCCGAAAATCAAATGAGCCCATTGCGGGAAGATTGCCATCAACATGCTGGTAATGAATAGACAGGCGGCTTGCACATAGAATGAGCCCGCCAGAATTCCGGCTTTTACGAAGAATATGATACCGCTGACAATGCCCAATACAGGTGATAATTTCAAAGGTGCGAGATCGAGATACCATTCCAGAGGCGTGAGCAGCGCGATAGCAATCAAGCTCGCACCCCACACATGCGCGATCTGCCGCTCGACAAACGTGACCGGCCCCATGCGCCGCCTCAAAACCCAAAACACGATGGCCCACGCACCCAGCCCAATGACCCAAATCGCCGCGTACGAAAGTCGATTGGTAACACCGCTCCACTGCATCTCCTGAGTCGCTAGGCACACGATCAACAACACGAGACTGTGCCACATCCACAGCAAGCCCCAGTTCTCAAGTACGACAGCGTGATGCGTTTCGCGAAACCACCGCGCCGCAACTTGGCTCAGTTTTCCACCGCGAGCTCGTACCGGTTCGTCGCGCAGAAAACTCTCTAAATCCTCGGCCATTTCTGTCGCGGTCGCGTAACGCAGATCGGGCGGCTTTTGAATACTGCGCGTGACGATCATTTCCAAATCGCGATCGATGCGCGGTTCCAACAACCTTGGTGGCGGCGGTTCGTCCTCAAGAATCTTGAGTACCAACTCCATTGGCGATTCAGCCAAGAACGGCGGCCGACCGGTCAGTAGATGGTACAGTACTGATCCGAGACTATAGATATCCGACGCAGGACCGACCAAGGATGAACGCCCCGACGCTTGCTCTGGAGACATATAACTGGGCGTGCCGATCACCGCGCCACTACGTGTCAAATCGTCCCCTGAACCTGTGAACTTCGCTAATCCAAAATCACTCACCAACGGCCGCTGTAGCCGATCAAGCAAAATGTTCGATGGCTTCAAGTCGCGATGCAGTACGCCGTGTTCGTGCGCGAACGCAATTGCGCGACAAACTTCAGCCATAATCCGCGCAGCTTCGCGCTGTGAGAGCGGC
>JAYVHC010000706.1:0-4328 GCA_043771575.1 Planctomycetia bacterium | reverse complement strand
CTACGATGGGTCAGGCCGACATGCGCGCGGCGCGAGCCGTAGAAGGTGAGCCGTTTGGTGTGTTTGTAGTTGAAGTACCTTTGCCGCCCGGAATGGCTCATGAGTCCGTGCGAGTACTAGTGCAGGACGTGGAAAATCGGATCTTTTATCCTGCAGTAACAGTGCAGACAGTCGAAGTGACTGAACAGGGACCCCAGCCACTTGGCGGGCGACTGATCGGTGGCGGTGCTCTGGTGGAGCGGTTGCGGAATGCGATTCGTGGCAAAGAGAAGCATCAGATAGCGGTGGCGGTCCGCGTGTCAGCATTATATCGCGGCGCTGGGCAGTTAAATGTTCAGTTGGTGGGTGATATCCAGCAACGCATCGCGATTCAGCCGACAGTCGCACCGCGTTTACATCAGCAGTTGTTGGTCGAGTGGTGGGAAGATTATCTTGTTGAGGCGAAACGCACGGTGGATGCGGGCGATCACCCGACGCTGGTGCAAAAGTACTTGACCAGCATGTTGGCGCGGCGATTGGGACTGGAGTACGTGGACCTTGATCCGCCTGATCCCGAGAAAAAAACATTGGCTCAGCCGCTCGACACTTTGGCCCTGCTGGCCGCGATCGAACCGCTGCGCGATGAAATGCTGGAGGACGTGCTGCGCAGCCCAAACTCCGCCGCAGAAGCGAACCTCCCCGTGCCTGCAGCGCCGCGTTGGGCGCCAACCGGACTGCCTCCGGCTCCGCCAGATGTAGTCGTTGAGTCGCTTGCGACGCGGGTTCCGCCTGAGTGTTTCTATTTGAGGTTCGGTTCATTCAATAATTATGTATGGTTTCAAGAATTGTCAACGCGCTTCGGCGGCGATATCGGTCAAGCGGTATTAATGCGAGGTTTCAATTTCGAAGCCAGCGCGCGCATGGAGCGGATGTTGGGTGCGAAGCTGACCGCGATCGCAAAAATGTTTGGTGACAAAATCATCGATGATATGGCGCTGATCGGCACGGATCTTTATGTCAATGAAGGTGCCAGCCTCGGGGCGCTGTTCTCGACCAAGAACACCGCGTTGCTGATGTCTACTATGCAAGCGGATCGCAAGGCTGCAGCCAAAGCCAATCCCGCTGCGACTTGGGAGAATGTAAAGATCAGCGGACGCGATGTTTCTCTCCTGAGTACGCCGGACAATCGATTGCGGTCGTTCCTAGCCAGCGATGGCGATTATGTTTTTGTGACCACCAGCAGCACGTTGATGCGGCGGTTTTTAGAAATTGGCGGCGGTGAACCTTCTTTAGCGTCGACCCCATCGTTCCAGTGGGCGCGAGTTTGGATGCCGGCAGCGAACAACTACAGCGTCTTTGCGTTTTTGGCGCCGGACTTCTTTCATCAGCTGGTAAGTCCCGAGTATCAGATCGAGCTGCGTCGGCGACTCGAATCGATCGCGCACTTGGAGATCGCTGAATTGGCCAGTGCCGCAGCCTTGGCTGAAGGAATCTCGCCCGACGATGTGGCAGAGATGCAAGCAGCTGGGTTGTTGCCTGCATGGTTTGATCAACGTGCCGATGGCGCCAGGACACTCAGTAATGACGGGCGATGGATCGATTCGCTCCGAGGCGGTCGTGGTTCGTTTTTGCCCATCGCAGATGTTGAATTGGTCAATGTATCCGATGTTGAATCTAGCGGTTACGCAAAAATCGCTGACTTCTACCAAGATCAGTGGCGACAAATGGACCCGCTCTTGTTAGGCCTGCGTCGATTCGAATTGGAGGGCCATGCCGGTGTTGAACGCGTCGCGGTCGAAGGCTACATTGCTCCGTTTGGCAAACAAAAATACGGCTGGATCGCAAATCTGTTGGGGCCAGCTACGGATGTGGAAATCACGCTGCCGGAAGATGATGTTGGGGCGATTCAGGTGCACCTGAGCGGCGCCAATCCCCTTGGTCGACCGACTCAGGATTATCACCTCTTCGCCGGGGTTAAGGACATGCTTCCGCCGACACCCGAAGATACCAAGGGCCTGATTAAAACGCTGCGCGCACTGCAAGCCGCGCCGGCGTATCTGGGGGCGTGGCCGATGCCAGGTATGTTAGATCAATTGCCCCTAGGTCTAGGGGGCGGCCCGCCTGATTTTGCTGGTTACTCACGGATGCTCGGTGGGTTAGTGCGTTGGCAAGGGGACGGATACAGTCTGTTGTCGTTTGATCGCACGATTATCGATAACACTATTCCACAACTTGCAACTTTGATCGCGCCCGACAATGCGCAGGCTCGCCTGCGAGTGAACAACTTGCAGGGTACGAAGTTATCGACCTGGATCAATGGCCAATGGTACACGCGCGGGTGGGCATCTTCGCACGGCAACGCTCGGTTGCTCGACAGTGTGCATCAACAATTGAAGGTTCCCGGTGATCAAACGCTGGAAGTTGCACAGCGGTTGCTCGATGTACGTTTGCAATGTCCGCTAGGTGGCGAGTTTCGTTTCGATCCGCTGCCGGGCAGTGCTGGGCTGGCCGGCGGTTGGTGGACAAGCTCTGCGTGGCAGGATGCGGTGCCTATGCAAAAAGGAAAGATTGGCCCGCCGCAGCAGTATTCCGCGCCCTGGTTGGACTGGTTTCGCGGAGGCAAATTGCATCTGACTCAGTTGCCTGAGCGGGTCGCCATCGTCGGTACCATCGACCTTGAGTTACCACCGCTTGCGCAGGCGCTGCCTGGAAATGGAACCGACGTCGGGCCACCGATGACGTTCGATTTGTTCCAATTGCCATTTAAATTGTTCGGCGACGGTAAACAGAAAGAGCTCGCAAAACCAGATCGCAAGAGTTTTTGAAACGTGGCCGAGTTGCTCCGCAACTCGGAACCATTGTCTGTTTATCGGCGTTCGTTGTCGCGAGCGTTGTCGAGTCGCGGAGTGACTCGACAACATTTATTCATATTCTCTACGGGGATTTCGCCCCAAAGCTATTTGGCGGCTTCTTCAGCGGCGGCTTCAACTTCTACCAGGGTATCAAGGTCGCCACTGATTTTGACTCGCCCGGCGAAGAAATCAGACAGCGTATGCATGCCCAGTACCGAGCGGCGGGCTGCCTCGGCAAGCGTGCGATAGATCAGCCACTGTTCCTTGCCGATTTGAATTCGGTAAGCAGCGGCCACCTCACTTTGAACCACTTCGAGATTTTCGGCAACCGTCAGCTGCCGCCAAGTAAACGGCTTCTTAGCGTGTCGATTGCAAAGACTAAACAGGACGGGCGCGAAGCAGCGGCCCTTGACCGTCTCGGCGGTAATGTTCAGCAGATCGTCGGCGACTTCAAAACGTCCTGGTGCAAGTTGGCGACGCCATTCGGGTAAGTGCAGGGGCAGTGCGAGACAACGTTGTCCACCGCGCAGATTAATGAAACCTTCGCGTGTTTTCTGGGCAGCTTCGAATTTGACGCCATGGGCTAATGGAATGCTTGAACGCAGCAGCCACTGACCGTCCTCGGTGCCCAGCAGCGCATCGGCAAGCACCAGCAGGCGTTCTTTCCGGAACAGCATGGCTTGACGTTGTACTTTCGCATGTTGACCGAATTTGGCTTCGACTTCGATGTAATCGACTTCCTTGTCGGTAAACCAACACACCTCTTCCCAGTCGCCTAACTGCATTTCGCGTTGACCATTGAGCTCGACATGTACGCCCCATTCGCCCGACAACACGGACTGGCCTTTCGGTCCAAGGGCTTCGATAAAAATCTCGTTGTCAGAAAAATCAAACGCAAAGCGACTTCCCTTGTGACGCCAATCGCTTTGCATGGTCGCACAACCTGCTTGATCGCAGTAATGCGAAATCGCTGGGAGTTGCGAGTTCGTTAGCTTACCCACATCAACACTACGTTCGGTCTTGATGCCTACACAACTGAGCGCGGCAACCAGCGGTTTCGGAGCCAACGCCAGCTTAACAACGGCTTCCCAGATGGCTTTCGCGCGTGGGGAGACCTGGGGCGCGCCGAGCATCGCAGTGCCATCGCCGCGCGACCAGCGAGCCGCATGTTTGAGCAACGCAGCCAGCGCTTTTTGCTGAGGCGGAAAAAACTTACGCAGACCCAAGGAATCGGCTAGTACTCGCGAACGCAGAACGCTGGCTAGGGCGGCTCGCAAGTAGGTCGCGCCGTGAACCAACCAAGGATAGGGTTTATCCTCACCCCGTTCGAGCAACAGGGCCAAGTTGTCCATCGCCTTGCTGGCTTCCGCTTGAACTACGCGCTTCGACCCCGCAGTTGTCATGCATACCAGCAATGGCAATTCGCATTGTAGAACCAAAGGACAAAGCACGGCGTCTTCGTCGTCGGCTGTGTATTTTGCGACTCGGTCGACCACA
>JAYVHC010000705.1:0-3779 GCA_043771575.1 Planctomycetia bacterium | reverse complement strand
GGTGGTATCCATCTCGGTTATGCACAAAGCAAGTGTGTCGCAGAATCGCTTGTTCGACGCGCTAACGAGCGAGGCCTACCGGCAACGATTCATCGACCTTCGCTGATCACCGGTGACGGCGTGACGGGTTGTTCCAATGCTGAAGATTTGCTTTCGACCATGATGCGAGGCTGTATCGAGATGCGTTCGGCCCCGAATCTTGATTGGTCTATGGATTGTTGCGCCGTGGATTATGTTGCGGACGCCATCGTTGGTCTATCTCATCAGGCAACGCAATCGTTACAAGTCTTTCATTTATCCAATCAAACGCGGCGGCACTGGCGGGAAGTTGTGCTGTGGATGAATTTATTTGGATATTCGATCCGCTTGGTGCCGTACCGCGAGTGGCTTTCACAATTGCGCACGTCGGCCGTATTCCCCAGTCATCCGCTCTACAGGCTGCGAAGTTTTTTCCTTGCCCGGCCAATCGGCGAAAGCAATTTAACATTGCCGGAACTGTATGAAGAGAAGCACAGCAACGCAGTTAGTTGTGAGCGCACGCTACAGAAGTTATCCGGTATTTCACTTTCGTGTCCGCCGTTAAGTGCCATGTTACTCGAGCGTTATTTTCAAGCGTTCATCGAAAGCAAAGTGCTGCATGACGTGATAAGCGTAAAGCAGGAGCAAGCCGTTGCGCCGACGAGCCTTGATAGGAATTTCTTCGAAGTCATCCTTCGTCAGTACTATGCAAGCGAATTGCTTCGCGTTCAAGACGTTACCAAAATGCACGACGTTTCTGAGGAAAGCATCACCACGGAATTATCTTCATGGCAATACGCCAGTCAAGTTGGACTTTGGAAATATCATGTCAGGTTCAGTGATTCGGCGAGAATTGAACCGAAGTCGCTTGAGTTGTTCGTCAAAGTCAAACCGCGCGATCGAGATGTGTTGGTCGTCGCCGAGCGAGTTGCGATGATGTGCGATGAAAAAGTGGGCAAGGCTTTTGGAAGACATAAAAATTGTCTTGGTATTTTGGGTTGCCATCAACGCGAAATCAATGTCTACCGTCAGCAAGATCCTCGCTTCCAAAGGCACGTTCCGGAAGTCTATGCCGCTATTGAAAACGAAGCTCAGCGTGAGTGGATCGTAGTGCTCGAGTCGCTCGCTGGCATGGAGCTTTTGAATTCAGCCAACGATGTTAGCGGCTGGCGGCCGTGCCACATCGAAGCGGCCATCCGGGGCATCGCCCAAGTGCATTCTATTTGGTTCGAGCGCGAGCCGGAACTTTCGGCACAGTCTTGGCTTGGTCCAAGAGTGTCAGCAGCAGAGATGGCCGAAATGAAAGACTTGTGGGAGCCGCTTACAAGCTACGCTTGTGGCTATTTTACCAACTGGGTCGACGAAAGGTCGCGATCGATCGTTGAGGGAATCGTCTCCGATGTTGGACAATGGTGGCAGTTACTCGAGCGCATGCCTCAGACTCTGATCCACAACGATTTCAATCCTCGCAACATCGCGTTTCGCAACGACAAAGGCGAGGTCCGACTATGTGCGTACGATTGGGAACTTGCGACTTTAGGTGTGCCGCAACATGACCTAGCCGAATTACTTTGTTTTGTACTGCCAACGGACTGTTCGCGTGAATCGGTACTTGAGTACATTCAACTGCATCGGGAGTGTTTGTCGAAGGCAGCAGGATGTTCGATCGACGCAGACGCATGGCAGTTCGGTTTTCGGTTGGCCCTGCGCGACTTGATCATGAATCGATTTTCCATGTACTTCCTGATGCAACCATTTCGTCCGCAACAATTTCTACCTCGCATTATTAGAACTTGGCGGCGTTTGCACGACATGTTCGACGCAGGTTTGTACTCCTGTTAACTTTTCTCAAGGGGGTAAGAGGTTTTTGTGGAAAGTGTAAGGCCCGTTCGTAAAGGTTGGTGGCGGGTTGACTTTGCACACGGAATTTTGGGGGACCAACAGCAGTTTCGAGGCTTTTCGTTGAAAATGCTGGATAAATTGCACGGACGTCTGCGTCCGCTTACCGGCCAATGGCTCATCTTCGGACAACACGCCCGCTCCGCCTTGAGCCATGGGAAGGTCGCGATTTGATGGCTCGCGCAATTTTTTCGACCTGTACGACTGAAATACTGTGTCCGATGAGCAACAATCGAAACGCACTACCGACCTTGTGTCGGTGGACGTATGACTTGCTGGCTAACAAAAGAAACGCACCCGCAGACTACCGCCCCACCGATCTTGATCGGTGGACGGAGTGACTTACTGCTTGCAACTCCATTTGATATTCTTGGTGATCGTGAGCCCTACGATAGCTGACAAGTCGCGATTCCATCGACACGAGGTCGAAGGAAAGCATTCGCCTCGGACCCGACTGCTAGCTGGCAAGTCAACGCTCCACCGACGCAAGGTCGAATGGTGGCGGATAGACGTCGAGTTCTTGTGCGATCACGGGAACAAAAAAAGGTCTCGCCTAGCGAAAAGAACCATGGCAATATCCCGCCAACGATTGACAACAACGCCGGCGGAGTAACGATCAGCTATGCCGAACAAATGACCGTCATTTCATTGCCTGCGTTTCGTCGCTTACGATTTCCAGTCAATGGCAACTACAAGCCTGAATACGACGAGGCGGCACGGGCTGTGTTAGTTTCTCTCGGTTTAGTCGCAGCGGTGCTATCCACCGAAAGTGGTTTGGACCTTCGCAGTCGTTGCCTGCTTTGGCCGACTCAAATTCCGAAGTGGGAATTGCTAGGCAAACCGGGTACGAAAGCCGAACTGATCGAACTCGGTGCCGACGATGCGATCGCACTCTACATGGAAGCGGTCGAGACGGCAATGAAAGCTGGATTGCCTTACCGAACGGAGCCTGTCAAGCTGAAGCCCAGCAAGGCCCTGATTGACCTGCTTCAACGAAGTCAGGAAATTGCCGCTCAGACTACCGCGACGGAGGACGAATGATGTGGGCCATTAGCGTTAAATTCCTTCGCGGTGTTTGCGTTGCAACTGACACTGGTCAATGGGATGAGGCGGAATGGCCGCCACATCCTGCTCGACTTTTCATGGCAATGGCTGCTGCCTATTTCGAAACCCGATCTCCGATTGTGGACCAGTCAGCTGATGTACGGCGAGCCGCACTCGAATGGCTGGAGCAACAGCCAGCGCCGCGTGTTTTTGCATCTGAAGCGGAGACACGAACGCCCGTGACGGTTTATGTACCAGTCAATGACTCTACAAAGACGGACCAATTGTTTGCCAGCGCGCGGAGCCGACAGCCGAGACATTTCACTACTTCGATTCCTCATCAAGACGAATTGCATCATGTTTTTGTCGGGGAATTACAGCCTGAAATTACTTCGGGGCTTCAATCGGTGGCCGAGGAAATTGTACGGATCGGACATTCCAGTTCACTAGCTCAAGTCTGGATTCAAACCTATTTTCGATTGCCAAATGATCCAAGCGACGTTGACGCGCTAATCGAATGGACACCGACCGCGGTCGGCGAACCCGCCTTCGACCAACTAAGAGTATTCACAGGCGGTATGTTGAATTCGCTGGAAGCAAACTTTAATCTCGACGCCATTGAAGAGTATTCCCTGCTCGAAAAAGCGATGAATGAAAGGACGGGAAAGGAGAAATCGAATTTGAGAGCGGAACTTACAGATCGCTACCCGCAAGGGATGCCGCCGTGCACCTTCATCTGATGGTCGATGTACCGATGTGTCTGATCCTTCGTTAACGCTCGCAACTGATACCGAACACTGATCCGATTAACGATGTCC
>JAYVHC010000704.1:0-12212 GCA_043771575.1 Planctomycetia bacterium | reverse complement strand
CGTTCCGGTAGCGCTACTGCGCCCTGAATCGTAGCCGTCAAGGATGTTGCGGTTCGAATGACGACAGTTTGAAATGGCCGACCGAACTGCTCACCGCGTGCAGACGATCGAGGATAGTCAATTAACTTCAGCTCGGCTGAGATTGCAATCGATTGCGGACGCGGTAAGTTTAGGCGGTGTATCGAATGAATCAGCAGTGGCTTTGGTTCGCTCCGATGAGGTCTCGTCCAGCGACGCGATTGAGTCCGTTAATTGTGAGTCGCTGAGTGGCCGAATCGCAGAGTCGATCGAGAGTTGTGCGTTGGACGTTGGGCAGTCGCCAGCGCTAGGGTCACCAGCGCCGGGGTCGATGCGAGTGTCTGCTGAATTCAAGGCTGCAGTCGATGGTTTCTTAGCTCCGGTCGAGATCGATGAACTCAACGATCCGATTGGTCCTCAAGCGAGCTTTGATAGGCAACGCTGTAGCGACAAGGGATTTCTGGCGATGCCAGTAGCGGCTTACATCGAGTTGCTCGACTGGACGGCTCGGCAGATTGTAAATGGCAAGCGTGGTGCAACGCCCGAAGATGCTCCGCCGATATTCGGCTCATTATTTGGAAACAATCGTCGACCCGCTCGGTCGCGCAGCTGCCCGTGCTGAAGATGGCCCTGATGGTCGTTTGAACCGCGTCACCAGTGGCAACGCTTCGACAACGCGTGGTTATGATCCGTTGACTAATCAAGAGGCGATCACTGATGAAAAAGGCAACCGGGCGCTAGTGATCTATGATGAACTTGGCAATGTTGCAGACTATACCGATGCACTCGGCAACTCAACGACGTTCACCTACGATGCCAACGGAAACGTTTTGAGCATGACAAACGCGATAGGTGAAACGACTCGTGAACGGTACGATGCGCGGGATCGAGCAATCGAAAAAATTGACAGCCGTGGCTACAAGGAATCGTTCACCTATTCGCCGGTCGGCCTTACGGCATATGTAGATCGCCTTGGCAAGAGTGTTAAGTACGAGCTGGACTCGCGGGGTAATCCGCTCGAATATATCGACGAGGACAGCAATCGCACGACCTATCAGCGGGATGTTTCTGGAAAGTTGATTTCTTTTACTGATCCGTTGGGAAGTATGATGCGATTCGAGTACGACGCACTTGGACGCGTGACAAGTCAGATCGATCCGTCGGGACACGTACTGTCTATCCAATACGATTCGAACGGCCGTCGAATTTCTGCCTCGATGCTTAGAACGACTGCAGGCGGCGTTCTCCCTGTGACGGTTCGGTTTGAATATGATGCCAACGGAAATCTGATCGGTGTTACTGACGCCGGCGGAGGTGTCACGCGAACGCAGTATGATACGGTGGGACGTGTGACCGCTACGATTGCGCCGGATGGATCCCGCAATGAGTTCACTTATGCGAAAGGCAATTTACCGTTTGAAGTGCGTTACGCAAACGGCGCGGTCGATCGTATCCTGCGCAATGAGCGTGACCAGTCGGTGGCACTTACGGCATCCGACGGTGGCATGATGCAACTCAAGTTGGATGCGGTCGGCCAAGTCATCGAGATTTCCGGGCCAGATGGAGCCGTCACCAGGTCATCGTTCGATGCACCGGGGTGACCATCGTCGATCGTCGACTCAATGGGGCAGCAGATTGACTACACTTATGCTTCCCAGGAAACCAGCTCGGCACGGACGACTGCTTCGAACGGTGCGACAGTTCGATCGGAGTATGATGCGTCGGGACGGAAGGTAGCTGAGATCAATGCGCTGGGCGTCACCACGCGTTACACCTATGATGC
Source organism: Planctomycetia bacterium (assembly GCA_043771575.1). Taxonomy (GTDB): domain Bacteria; phylum Planctomycetota; class Planctomycetia; order Pirellulales; family Pirellulaceae; genus Aureliella. The sequence continues at coordinate 10,411 of JAYVHC010000704.1, read as the reverse complement.
CCGAGGAAATCTGACAGGAACGGTGCGTTCTGATGGAGTCGGCATTCGTCAAACGTTTGACGCGGCGGGACGAATAATTTCGCGTTCCGATCCGTCGGGTGCCACGACCCGTTTGGAATACAATTCCGCGGGCTTCTTATCGGCAGTCATCGATGCCATGGGTGTGCGCACTGAAGCCACGCATGACGAGTTGGGGAAAGTAACCAGCGTGCGTGATCCGTTAGGTCATGTAACCTCGATGCAATACGACAACGTTGGTCGGATGCTAACTTCAACGTTGCCGTTGGGCCAACAAGCCACTTTCGATTACGACATACTGGGCCGGCCTAAGAAGGTGATTGATTTCGAAAGCAAGACGATCGACTTTGTCTACTCGCCCGATGGCCGCACCGTTACTCAAACCGCCGATGACGGCACGATTCAAGTCACGCGCGGACTTCATGGCCCGGTCGAGGTCATCGATTCTCGCGGTACTACACGTTACGCCTACGATACGCTGGGACGGCTCGTCGAGCGAGTGGAGCCTGATGGAGTTTCGATTCGTTACTCTTATGACCTGGGCGGGAAAGTACTGACGCTGACGACTCCTGGCGGAACGACTACCTATACCTATAACGCGAGAAGCCTCATTCAGACGGTCACGGATCCATTGGGGCGAGTCACGCTCTATTCGTACAATTCTGCTGGCCTGCTATCCAGGACGGAATCGCCGAATGGGATCATCGAGGTGAGGCAATACGATTCTATTGGCTTGCTTTCGCGGATCGAACAAAGTCGGTCGCAAACCGTGTTGGCTCGCTACGATGTAGTTCGTGACCTAGTCGGGCGAATAACTGGATTCGGACTTTCCGCTTACGCATTCAATCGCAGCTATCTCCACGCGGGTCAGGGCGACGCGTGGTCGGGCACGTGGGATAAAGGATCTTTGATGTTGGGCGTGGGATTGGAAATCGGGGACATGAAGTTGTCGTCCAATGTCGTCGCGCGGAGTGGACAACCGGCGATGACCCGAACGATGAACTTACATACTTGGAGCATCGATTTTGGATTTGGCGCTTTGCGAGGATCCGACAATGTTTATGTCGAAGGGCCAAAGAAGACCGGTAACCCGTCCGAAAAGACGCTGCTGGGCGTTTACTTCACGGGTCTTGGAGGAGGATTGGAGGTTGCTGCGGCCCAAGTCGGCTGGGAATCGCTAAAGCTTGGCCAAACGATTGGCTACGTGAGCGATTCGTCCAAACTGGATGATTTCGTTGGCATGTACAATGACTTTTGGAAACCCCACAGTTTTTTCCATCAATTCCTTCGTAAATACGCGACCTTCGACGTAGGCTTGAAACTTGCTTCGATCGGAAGGAGTGCGCCAACCAGCCTGCCGATCGACCGGCCATCTCGTCCCTCCCGCTAGTTATCTGTGAAGAAAGCATAAAGCACTGTCATGGGTGAATTAGCGTTTTAAGATAAGCGCACGTTGGGCGCTCCTACGCTTAGCGTAGTTTTTTTGTGACTCGTTGTCTAGCGAATGGAGGGCTGCTGGCACGTCTCGTCAGCTTGCGTAGTTTGTTCTCGCCACCCTGGTAGAAATCCGAAGCACGAAAGCCCCACACTTGTCTCATCCGGCGTTCAAACCGCTGACAGTTGGGCAGCACGCCCTGAAGTTGGGTGGCACGCCCTGAGGCACGAAGGGCGTGCTGAAGGTCTAACCAACTCTGCCATTGCAAGAGAACTGCCACGCCCATGGCATCGCTCTGAGCGTGCCACCCGTGCCACGCTGGCACTTTAGAAGTTGCGCGTTTTCTGTTCTTCCGGGCCAAAGGCCCACCAATTTACCTAGCCCAGCCCACTCATCGTACCACACAAGTGGCTTTTGGCTGTCGACTGGGGCCCGTTGGGCTGGGCTAGGTAAACGAACGGAGCGTTGCCCCTAATCCAAAAATCGCAACTTCAAAAACTGGCACTACGGCCAACTAAACGCGTGTATGATACGCATCGAGCCGTTTTCTTCAATTTAAAGGGTAACCTGTGACCGTGAGAATTCAGATCTGCTATTTCAAGTGCGTTCGACCACTGTTGGCAATTCTTGCAATCGCAGTGGCAATGCCAAGTGGTCAATTCGCATGGGCTCAAAATTCGAGTGAAATTCCATCGCGAACCACGAAAGCGGGAGTTGAGGATTTTTACCGTCCCGACGAAGTCCAATCGGTTCATTTGCGAGTCGCGGAAAGTGACATGCAGCGGATGCTGGCTGCACTGCCCGAGCGCATCTATGTGCCGGCATCATTCCAATGGCGAAATATTTCCCTTGATAATGTGGCGATCCGATTTAAAGGTAACAGCTCCTCTTCGCCTTCACAGCAGCACAAGCGAAGCTTTCTCATCAAATTCGATGAGTACGAGGACGACAAGCAGTTTCTCGGTCTTCATCGGGTTTCATTCGACAACGGCGTCCAGTTCGGAAGCGTTTTTAGTGAGCCGATCATCACAGAAATCCTTCGCGATCAAGGAATTAAATCCCAACGCTGCAACTATGCCAAGCTATTTATCAACGATGTGTACCGCGGAGTGTATGTCAATGTTGAACGGATTGATGAATCATTTATCCAGCGGAACTTTCCAGATTCAAACGGCCTGCTGTTCAAGGTTGACGAAGGCGGCCCAGGCTCAAATCTTCAATTCCTCGGACATGATCCCTCAGCCTACACGCGGACCTTTGAGCCCGAAACAAAAGCCTCGAAGATAAGGACAGCGACGGCTGGTTGAATTCATCGAGATGATCAATACGTCACCAGCAAAAGATTTCGCGGTGAACCTGGATTCAAAACTAGAGGTCGATGAGTTCCTGCGCACGACTGCCGTTCTGTTGTTCTCTGGCGCGTTTGACCAGCTCACCGGCTGGAATCCTCACAACTATTATCTGTGTTACGACGAAGAACGTAACCGCTGGCACTACTTGCCCTGGGATCTCGACGTAGGCTTCAGCGAAATTGCATTTGGACAAATTCATGTCCTGGCCGACTGGAACGCTGCCTGGCCGACTGCAGGTCAACTCCCCCATCCATTGATGGACCGCATCGTTGCGGATCCCGAGTTGCTAACCAGATACCGAGAAGCCGCACGACTGATTCTCGACAAATACTTCGAGCCCGAACGACTTTGCGCGATTCTTGACGCCAAGTATGAATTGATCCGAGACGATCTGCAGGCTGACCCATTTCCCAACAAACGTGCTACCAATCCTGAAGATCAAAATTACGACAGCATCATCGCGTCCATGAAGGAATTTATTCGAAAGCGTTACGCAAACGCGCACCAGCAGTTGCAGACCCCAGGCACACGCCCGGAGATGGTACGTCGGCCTGGAAGCTCGCCACCTCCATTCGCTAAAAAACTTGAACGCCTTCAGCAGGCTGTTCAGCAAATGCAGCGCAGCGGTAAAGACTTGATGCCTATTCACAAGCTGATGCAGCAGTTCGGGCCATTGGTTCAACAAGGAAAAATCAAGGAGGCTGAAGGTTTGCTCGACGAGGCACTCAGGCTGACTGAGAATCTCAAACCACAATGAAGCGGCTGCGCGAAAGCCAGAGCAACCAATCCGTGGCAGCCTGGCCATGAGACCTGCATCGTCCGGGTCTCGTTCCCAAGCTCCTGCTTGGGATCGAGATCAAGACGAGATCCAGCCAGCGGTGGATTGGGAGGATTTTTCCATTTGGACGTGTGGGTAGGGCTATACGCGGGCCAGTTTTTCTTCCGTTAGGGAAGAAGTGCTTAGTCGAGGCTAACTGCACTCTAGACTGAATCATGTAGAACTGCTTCCTTGATTACAATGGAGCCAGCGTCCCATTCTCACAATCCCCACGGCCCTCAACCAGACCACTTGTGACCGCTATGACCAAACCCCCGATGGATGGCATCTACACTCCCAATATCACGCCGATCGATTCGAAGGGGCGTGTGGATGAAGATAAGCTGTGCGAGTACGTAGATTGGCTGATACAACGGGGCGTGCATGGACTTTACCCGAACGGCAGCACCGGGGAATTCACGCGATTTACGGCTCCAGAACGCCGGCGGATTATTGAAGTTCTCACGGCTCATGTTGGGACGCGAGTGCCAATTCTGGCAGGCGCGGCGGAAGCGAACGTCCGCGAAACGATCGACGCTTGCGAAACCTATGGGGCCCTCGGTGTTCGCGCAGTCGCCATCGTCGCTCCGTTCTACTACAAACTTGGCCCCGAAGCAGTTTACCAGTACTTCAAAGAAATCGCTGATCATGTCAGCGTCGATGTAACGCTTTACAACATTCCGCTGTTCGCCTCCCCCATTGATGTCGCCACGGTTCGCCGCCTGGCGCTCGATTGCCCGCGCGTCGTCGGCATCAAAGACAGCTCGGGGGACATTCCGCACATGATGCGCATGATCGCTGCCGTCCGCCCGCAACGACCTGAGTTCTCCTTTCTCACTGGCTGGGACGCAGCCCTAGCCCCGATGTTGATGATCGGTTGCAACGGAGGTACGAACGCGACCAGCGGCGTGGTACCTGAGCTGACCCGTGCCTTATACGACGCAGCCCAACGTGGCCAATGGGATCGCGCGATGCAGTTGCAATATCGCTTGTTGCCGCTGTTCGACGCGATGATTCAACAGCCGGAGTTTCCTGAAGGTTTCCGTCGCGGCGCACTTTCACGTGGCTGGGATCTCGGCCAAAGTCGTCAACCGCTGTCCCCTGAGCAGATGGCTACAGCCCAAAAAACTCAAGAGCAACTCGCGAGAATGCTATCCGAGCTATCGCAGTGGCTGCCCGACATCGCCCCCGCTTCAGTCGTGTCAGCCAATGCGCCGAACGCAGCCAGCGATGACTTCATCGAGAAGATCGTGCGCGAAGTCATGCAGCAACTGCAAAACTAACCCCCGGAAAATATTACTCGTAGCGGCTAAAGAGACCGCTCGGTTCATATTCTTAGCGCGGTCGGGAAAGCGAGGCTCCTGCCGAGCTTTTGGAACAGTGGCCAGATTATACGCTCCGCAAGGAGCGTCGCCCCACCGCTTATTCCCCCATCCACCCACCCAATCACTCGCACGAATGATCACGCGTCGTCAAGCAAGTCTTTATCTGTACGATGCTCCCATTGTCGAAGACTTGCGAAATCGCTTCAACCCAGCTCAAGCAGCACTGATCCCCGCGCATATTACCTTGTGCCGTGAGGATGAAGTCAGCGATTGGCCAACTTTCGAGGATCGCATCCGAGCTCTATTACCAATCGCTTTGACGCTTGAGTTCGGCTTGCCCATTCGCGATGGAAGTCTGGTTTATATACCAGTGGTTGGTTCCACGGAGCCCTTTGATCGTTTGCGTCACGACTTGCTCGTCGCGGATGGTAAATCGCCTCGCAAGCAGTGGCCGCATATCACCCGCGCAACGGCTTTTGCACGGACGAAATCTACGAACAAATTGTTAAGTCGATAACACCGTTTACCGTGATGCTTAGTGAGATTTCATTGATCGAACAGCATGATGGCGGCGTATGGCATCGCTTCGCGAGATTTCGTGACCCACTTTAGTTTGCAACACAGAACACCGTTAGGACTGCTGGCAGAAAATACTCCAGCAACGATGCTAAATACGCCACCCAAATTGGGCAACCGACGCTGACGCAGCACAATTCACTGCTAGAATTAAGGATTCGTTCGGAAATAAGTTAACTGAATTGGGTGGCACGCTCTGCGAAAGCGAGTAATACGAGCCTCGAAAGGCGTGGTTCAACTGTGCTTAAGTGGCTGCGATCAGACCTGATCTAGGGCTAGCTACGACTTTGGCACTGAATGTGCATCATGCGGCTGCTGCAATGTTTGGACCTCGAAAGCTAAAGGAATGAAATCATGCGAAATTTTTGGAATATTGCGTTAGCGTCGGTTTTTTTATTCACGGGGGTTCGTCCTGGAGTAGCTGATGAAGGTCTAGCAAAAATCGCCGATCCCGCGTTGCAGTACCGCACGATGGTCGACCGAGCCGTTGAATACTTGCAGGTTCGCGGGCAAGCGAGCGATGGTTCGTTTTCTGGGGCTGTCGGAGTTGGGCCGACCGGCTTGGTGGTCAGCTCGCTCGCCTCAGTCGGTGCGACCGCTGATGACCCAACAGTTGCGAAAGCTATTAAGTATTTGCTAGCCAACGTGCAGCCCGATGGCGGTATCTATAAGCCCGATTCAAAACATCGCAATTACGACACCTGTTTGGCGATGGTGGCTTTGGCCAGCGTCAACAAAAACGGTAAGTTTGATAGGTTGGTAAAAAAAGCCGAAGCTTTTGTCCGAGACATCCAATGGGATGAGAGCGAAGGGAAAGAAAAGAGTGATTCGTTTTATGGCGGAGCGGGTTACGGTTCGTCAGAGAGACCCGATCTTTCGAATACCAGCTTTATGATCGACGCGCTCAAGTCGCTCGGCAATGGTCCCGACGACGAAGCGATCCAAAAGGCATTGCAGTTCGTTTCGCGTTGCCAAAATCTTGAAACTCCTGCCAACAATTCGCCTCACGCCGCCAAGATCAACGACGGTGGCTTCTATTATACCGTAGCCGGTGGCGGTGAAAGCAAAGCGGGCAATGAACCCAACGGTGGCTTGCGCAGCTACGGCTCGATGACCTACGCGGGTTTAAAGAGCATGATCTATGCAGGCGTTAGTAAAGATGATCCACGCGTGAAAGCCGCAGTAGAGTTTCTTCGCAAAAACTATGATCTCGAATCGAATCCTGGCATGGGTTTGCAAGGTTTGTTTTATTACTACCACACGATGGCCAAAGCACTCGACGCCTTCGGTGACGCGACTTTCGCTGATGCGAAAGGCAAAGAGCACCGTTGGAAGGACGAATTGCGTGTGAAGCTTGCCAAATTGCAACTCGCCGATGGCAGTTGGGTCAACGAGAACACGCGCTGGATGGAAGGCGATCCCAATCTCGTTAGCGGTTACGCACTGTTGGCGCTGAGCTATTGTAAACCGCAGTAGAGCCGTTTTAAAAACGTCACCGAGTTGCTCCGCAACTCGGTGACCTCGCAACTAGGTGACCTTGCAACGAGTCGCGGAGCGACTCGTCCACGTAAGACTAAAGCTCTGCGAGGCAGATGCGCAAGTCGCATACATTGGTGTTCGTTGGTCCGGTTTCAACCAATCCGCCAAATCGTTTGAAAAACGTATACGCGTCTGCGCGCCACAAGTAGTCTTCGATAGACACGTTGGCAGCTACTGCTTTTTCGAGTGTTTCTGAGTCGAACATCGCACCGGCAGCGGTAGTTGGGCCATCTTCACCGTCCGTCCCACCACTGAGGAAAACGAAGGGCCTCGCAAAACGCCTCTGGTCCTTCGGCCAGCCTTCTTTGCGTAAAGACTCCATGATCGCCAGCGCAAGTTGCTGGTTGCGACCACCAACACCACGCAGCGATGGTTCAGGGAGCAGCACCGTGGGTTCGCCGCCACTGATCAAACAATCCACCTGCCGCTGGCTCAACAATTGTTGGATAGCCCCCGACAAGTGCCTTGCGAGTGCCTCCACATCGCCCTCCGACGAACGAGCGCTTTGCATAAAGTATCGATATCCCAGTTCGACTGCCCGAGTTCCTGCGGCGTCGACTGCGGTGGCGTTGTTCGCAAGAATCACATGCTCGACACTGGGAAGCGAACTCTGAGGAACGCTCGTCGCGCTGTCGGCGTTCGACCGACGAAGGTAGTTGCAGATGTTTTGCAACCGCGGTTCGTGCGACAAGTTCAATTGCTCAAGTGCCAGCAACGCGTCGCTGGCATTGCGATTGGCATGAATAAGTGTTGGCCCGGATGCAATGGTTTGCAATGAGTCGTCGAGCACATCCGAGATGATCAGCGATACCATTCGACCAGCGCGGCAAGCTCGAGCAAGTCCACCACCTTTCACTTCGCTGAGCGCACGGCGCACACAGTTCAGTTGCTCGATGTTCCCGCCGGCACCTGCGATCAATTGAGCAACCGCCTGTTTATCCTCAAGAGTGACGCCAGTGGGCGGAGCAACTAGTAAGGCTGAGCCTCCTCCGGACAACAACACGATCACGAGATCGCGGGCGGAACATTCTTCCACGAGTTTTAGAATCTGCCGAGTACCAAGAATCGCAGCCTCGGTCGGCTCGTTCAAACCTGCAGGACGCGCGGCATGGAGGTGAATGTTCGGACCAGCGTCACCTGGCTGAAACGAACCTGCGGGAGCATTGATCCAACCAGAAATCGGATGCGGCACGCGGCTGAGTTGTTGACGATACAACTCTGTAGCCATCCCTGCAGCGGCTTTCCCAGCACCGACAACAACGATGCGTGAGTATTTACCCAGATCGATGACAATTTGATCATCGACGGCCAACAAATTCGCTTCGATCTTCAGTTTTTCAGCGAACAATCGCTGCGGAGTGACTGCTTTAACACCGGCTGCAAAAATCGAAAGTGCGTGCTCTCGCAACTGGCTATTCATCGTCCGGTTTGCTCGACGCACTCGGCTGCCAAGTTGGATTTTTTTCAAAGAACATCAGATGTTGCCAAGGCAGACCATCATACTGCTTGGCAAGCCGAAATCCGTTGGCTGTGTATTCTTTGAGGATCTGTTTTTTCGTCATTTTATGCTCGGGCTTAATCGGAACCGTCCGGTCCTCTTCACGATACTCCAGCAGAGCAATTACTCCGTTCGGCTTCAGACCCTTGCGAATGCCGGCGAGCATCTGCTGGGGGTGCGAGAACTCGTGATAGACATCGACTAGCAGCAGCATGTCGACAGAACCTTCAGGAACTTTGGGATCCGCCACCGTGCTCAAGATGGGCTCGATGTTACCAACGCCGCCTTCCTTCGAACGCAACTCGAGCAGATGCAGCATTTCCGGTTGAATATCGACGGCCAGCACTTTGCCATCGGGCGCGACCAGCTTTGCCATCTCCAACGAGTAGAAACCGTTGCCGCAGCCCAAATCGCAAACAACCATACCGGGCTTAAGATTCAATTGAGCGATCGCATCACTGGGTCGCTCTTCCGCTTCCCGTTCAGTTCGAATCAGCCAAGGCGCTCCGTGAAAGCTCATCGTTTGCGCAATTCTCCGGCCCATGTATTTCGTTCGAGCTGGCGGAATTTTCTCCTCTGCCAATTCCGTTTTTTGAGCAAAAACGTCAGCGACGAACGCAATGTGAGCGAAGAAGCCAATCATGCAACACATTAACATGCGTGCCCAGGCGGATCGTTGCGAATATCGAGGGTTCATCTTATTTCCCAGCGTAAGAGGTGCGCAACGGTGCTACTGAGCATCCGCGCTGCGTTCGAGTCGGCTAAACAATTCGGCAACATCAACTTGCCAACCCGGCAAGACTTTTCCGCCATCAAGCGTTTGCCCCTCGGCGACGACTAACGCCTCTTGAGGAGAACGAAACACCGTTACTGTGCGCGACCGATGATCAACCATCCACAATAGTTCGACGCCAGCATGAAAGTACTCGCGACGTTTGCGAGACATCTCTGAATAGGTATTACTGACACTTAAGACTTCGATCACAAAATTGGGAACAAGATCAGGTATTGGAGCGGTCGGAATTCGACCATCGGGCAAGCGCGTCCAGGCGACAAAAGCCACGTCCGGGCCACGCACCGTATCACTAAACAATCGAGTCATTCCATCGGGGCCGGTTGCTACGCCAATTCGATGCTGATCCAAGTAGTTATTTAGCCATTGCATGATGACGCCGGCCAATAGGGACTCTTGCCATCCCATCGCTTTCTCCACAAGAGTTCCATCGACTAACTCGAACAGTCGTCCCTCCGATTCGCTCAGGCGAATGACGTCTTCAATCGTAGCGGTCCCAGGTGCCGGAACAAAGCGAACTCGGCATGCCGGCACATTCCCTAGATCCGCTAGGCGTTCTTCCCAAGTAGTGGCTAGAGCTACGTTCATTTGGTATTCAGTTAACGCGTATCATAAAAGTGACTGTCAGCAGCGCTCGATTATAGCGCAGCAGCCATGCAAATACTATGTTGCGCCAACTAATGCTTCATCCAACTAAACTTAATTTGGGGTGGCATGCTCTGAGGGTTTTGAAAAGGGCGTGCTAAATTCTCAGGCAGTTACACACCCATCGATGACTTTGGGTGCGCCACCCTTGAGCAATCGCAAGCTCAAGCAGGCTCGCGACACCGATTGCAGAAAGGGTAAACAGCATGCCGTAGAGCGGAACCAAAAACCGTCCTCCCGTGGTGTAGAGCAAAGCCACCAAGACCGTGTTCATCACTGGCAGGCCGACCAGCACCCACGCTTCGGGCCGACGCTTGACCACTAAGTAAACCGCGCCGGCCAAAATCAGCAGCCGCCATACTAGACTTTTACCCGTGTACGGATTCCAGTGCGTGACGACTCGCGCAACGAAC
>JAYVHC010000703.1:0-1684 GCA_043771575.1 Planctomycetia bacterium | reverse complement strand
ATGGCGACGCAATGACAGCGTGACGAGCCCAAGGTACTACAATGGAACCATAGGAAACTAAGGATTGCGAAAGCTGCTTGGATTCCGCTTCGACAGTTTGTGCGTCGAGGGTCTCCCTCGCTGCCTTAGTGAGGATCATGCTCCCCGTTTCGACATTGACTTCCATACCTCGAGTTGGCAACGGACGATGGCCTTCGTGAGCGCATAGCGACGAGACAATTAGCAATTGGGAAAGCAGGCAAATACTTCGCAACGACGTAAGAGTAGTCATTAGCCTCACCGTTTCGAGCTATTTTCGATGCGAAGTTTGGCAACAGTTGCAAGCGTTTTATCAGCGTCGCGAAGTGCTTTTCCCTTGCATCCTTCACAGCACAGGAATATTAGTTCGCCATTCACCTGCACCTTAACCGGCGTACCCATGGATCCAAGCATACTGTCCGTCATAATCGCGCAAAATTTTTGGGAGTCCACCAAGGAGCGATCCTCTGCATTTAGTCCGGCAAGTGCTTCTGCGATTTCTGGATCGAGACTAGTATTCTTGGTATTCGTCTTAGCGGAAGTCGATTCTTTTTGCTTACTTTCGATCGCGCTGACTCCAGTTTGCTTAATTCCTTGCACGTATTCTTCGGGTGATTTCAGACTATCAGGCTCTTCCTTTGCCATGCGAACAAACTCATCTACACATGGTGGGCAGCAGAATAGATATTTCTTACCGCCGACTTGCCATTCAATTTTTGGATTGGCTTTGGTAAATGTTACTGGACAAATATTGTCGCCAGGCTTGGGTGACATATCATGCTTGGACATAAAGCCTCGGAACTTGGCACCTGCCGATAGCTTGCCGTTGGCATCGATATCCGCCTGGGTGTACTTGCCACCCGGCATGAAGTAGAGCTTTTGTTCCTCGGTACCCGTAACTGCTGCTGGCATACTGTTATCGTGCTGCTGAACCGCGGTGGTGAATCCAACGCGGAATCGTTCCGTACCAATTCGTAAATTTGGAATAGTGACGTCGATCGATTTTCCGATGGCTGACTCTGGCAACTGCCCGACGAATTGCGATGTCTTGCCACTAGCATCTCCATCTTGCGGAACTACCCTCATTTCAATTGGCGTAGCGTCGCTTTCGCCTGCTGCTTTGATGTAAGCTTTCACGACCTGGATGTCGACTTCTTGGATGCGAGTCTCATCAGCACCCAACATTAGCAATCGGAACTGACCGTCTTTTTCAATGACAGCCTCGGCGTGATAGCTATCGGAACCTATAGGAATGACGGTCCCACCGTGTGCGCCAGGCACGTGCGGGTGCATTTCTGCGGGTTGGTTTGGCGAGGCCTTTAACTTATTTGGACTATCAACGACTATTGGATTTGGCAGTGTCTTCGAATTGGTAGCTGATTTGTTGCAGCCCAGTTGGGCCAGCCCCACAACGGCGAACACTGGGAGCGATACGGCAAACAGACAATGAGTTCTCGGCATGATCAGTTCCAGGAACGAGTATTAAAAAGCTCATAAAACGACGATTTCGTTTTAAAAATTAGCATTCAATTGTTATTCTAGTTGGCTTTGGTCTATGACTTCACCGGAAGACCGGGTTCCGAGTTTTCCCCATACTCCGTAAGGGCTACCAATTCCACTGTCAGCAGTCGGGGCAAGCGCTGTGAGATCGCCACAATGGATCGAA
>JAYVHC010000702.1:0-3693 GCA_043771575.1 Planctomycetia bacterium | reverse complement strand
GCCACCTCCCGAGACCGTTGACAAGAAATCGATGTGCTTCAGCCAATCTGCACGTGCCAAGGATTGCAGAATTCCCAACGCAAAAGTAGCGCTGCGAATGCCGCCGCCCGAAATTGCTAAACCCAAAGTGTTGGTAGGAAAGGTAGTATCCGAGGAATGGGTAGCCGATGCTGCTTCATCCATTTTCAACGAAGTAAACCAAGGATCCTTATGCTTGGATGTTTCATCAGGTTCATCCACATCGGCAAGTGCTTTTGTTTTACTCATAAGCCTGCCGCCTTTCGTCGCTGGTTGATCAGCCTGGCTTCTGCGGCTTCCAGTTCCGCTGGGAAACTGGTTCGATGAACGGTCTCCTCCAGTGACTTAATTACGGGAGCATCGCCAGTTTGCGCGGTTTGGCCCGAAGCTGCGGTGGGATACTCTTCGCTCAATACATCGGCGGCTTTTTCTGCAATCATGTAGATGCTTGTAGCGATAAAGTAACCGGGAATTCGAGGAAAGACGCTCGCATCCACAATGCGCAGGCCGCTGATCCCATGCACTCGAAAACGGCTATCAACAACAGCATTACCTTGGTCCGCGGGGCCCATACAGCAGGTCCCGCATGCATGATGTCCCCACGCGGTTTCACGTATCCAATCCTGCATGGCTTGCTCTGTTTTCAGACCTGGCAATTCGATTCGTGAAATTGAGCCATCTTCCAAGCCAGGCTTGAGCATTTCTTGAATGAAGTTCACACCCTCTTCCATTGCTACTAGGTCAGCGTTGGCACCACCGCTTTCGTCATCGGACCTTTCGAAGTTTCGAAAATTGATCTCTGGGCGGCGCGTTGCATCCCTGGAACGCAAGCGGACATAGCCTGAACGATTGCGAGTCCGCGCCTTCAGCAGTAACCAACTGACGGTTCGATGATCGCGTGATTCTTGATCTGGCTGGTCAGAAGTATTGGGAATCAGTTCGCTGGGGCGCGACCAACCTGGTCTGTAGCCTGCAAATTTTCCGGCAAGGCCCATAATGAACAAGTCGGGGATCTCATCCTCTTGGCTCGATCGCTTGAAGATACCGATCAAGCCACCGTTGGATGAGTAAATGCCTGCATTTACGATGCCTGGCACACTGCCGAAGTCCCGCCATTGCTTGAGCTGTTGATCGTGGTCTGCTGCGGGGCCCTGTGAGCTTAGCCCAACGCCCGCTAAGGAGCCAAAGGGCTTGCTTAAAGTCGAAATTACCGGAACTTCATAGCGATCCTGGAGATTGCGTCCCACTCCTGGCAGCGGATGGATTACAGGAATCCCGGGCGACTGATCGCTATCGAGCGGACCGGCAGGAGTTTCGTTTAGCACGGCGGGGTCGCCGATACCGGAAAGCATTAATAACTGGGGCGTGTTGAATGTGCCAGCGCACAGGATTACTTCGCGCTTGCAACGCACGGTTTTTTTGAGTTGTTCATCTTCCGAATTCAGTTTCTCAGCATTTGGATCCGCTTGATAGGCATGGGTTCTAGCCAGCAGCGTTACCCCGACAGCCCGCTTGCCTTCGAGCTCGATTTTCGTCACCAATGCTCCGCTGCAAATCAAGAGACGCGAGTTGCATTGGGACTGGGCCTTCAGCACGCGATCGCGAGGGGACGAGCGCCTACCTCGCTCGTCGATTGCACAAGGAATCTGAACAATTCCGGCGTGTCGGCGTTGCATCGTGTCCCAGTGATTGGGGTCCAAGCTAGGCCGCGTATTTGCAGACGCAAACGAACTCAACCAACTCGACAAATTATCTATGCCGCAGTGAAGGCTGGCGCTGGCCGCTGACAGGACGACACGTAACAGCGACTTGTCGCGTTTCAGAAACGATCGATCGGACATCGAGGTAGTCAACCATCCCCTGCGACCATGCCGACCGCTTTCCCATGCATCTTGGCCCAGCCACGCCTTGAATTTCTCCCAGAGTGTTTCCGGTCGAGCGTACAAACAATTCTCAATGCGTTCAAAGTAGGTGCGCATGCTTTGCGCTCGCCAACTCATGTCACCAGTCAATTCGGCGATCTCATCCCAATCTTCGTTTGGGCCGCAGATGGTAATCATCGCATTGTGTATCGAACATCCACCCAAGCCCTGGGCTCGAGGATAGTATACGCCTGCATCATCGCCCAGATCGCTGTGCGTTTCCCCGCTCTGTGTCACGAAGTAATTTAATTGATGGCGCGGGTCTTCGGTCGTCTCTGGATGTAGTAGGGGAACTTCGGTGTTCTCGACAACCGACGACGTAACTGGGGGAGGTGTGGCTGGCCCCATTTCAAGCAGCAGAACTGTATAACCGCGTTCGGCCAAACGCGCAGCCAATGGGCAGCCGCCTGCTCCGCCACCCACGATGATGAAATCTAACGGGGTGTCCCTCACTGACTGCCATTCTTTGGGAATTTCCATCATCGTTTGTTTGGTCAAGCTTCCTCGCTGACGCGTCGGGTTACGATTGAAATACCAGTAGAATCAAGGAAATACCGCGTATAGTTGGCCAAAAAACCTAGGCTTTGTCTCAACAGGGGTCATAAAAAGTGTAGAACGGTTGTCCCCAACCGTTCTTCCAACCGTTCTTCCGAAGGGCAATGGAGCGAAGTCAAATCGCATTTTTCCAACGGACGTAATCGTTCAAGTGAGCCAACGAGCAATCCGGAACGATTTGAGGACAATCGTTCTACAATAGTTTGTATCAGCCCAGTCTGCCCCTCTCCGGGCATGCAAAGGGTCAGACCCCTTTTGAGACAAAGCCTAGCTGTCCGGCTAAAATGTTTTGAGCAAGTCGATAAGTGACTGCCTCTCGGAGTTCGTGAAAGTCTGCATGAATTCCAAGTCATGACCTTTGTCCAATGCAAAATCTGGGCACTTGCTAATCTTCATGAACAGCGGAGCAACTCGGTGCTCAAACTCAGCTAAGCCTGCTCGATTCTCTTCGCTAGCCAATCGGTAAGCTCGGAAATAAGTTAATAGCGCATCGAAGGCCTTAACGATATCTTTCGTGGATGCTTGAGGATCAATGTTGGAAATGAGATTAACCGGCATCCCTTTCGGGAATGGACCCAATTTGAGATCGCCTCCCTTTCCGGTTGCGAAGGTGCCAATTCCCGCAGCCAGAACAAATGCTGCCAGGATCGATACCGCTGCTATGTAAATACTCCAGCGCTGCAGGACCGAGATCATCGGCAGATACTCAAGCCCAATGAGAATGGCCACTTCGAAAAAGAACAGTACGAACAAGACTACCTGAATTCGAACCCAGGGAATTCTCCAGCCCGAAGTCTGTTCGACAACTTCCATCGCGGTCCAATACTTCCAGGCGTAAAATCCGACGATGACTCCGGCAGCTAGTAAAGCCAAGCAAGTGACAATGCTCAAAAAGGAAATCGCCGGTGCAAGACTCGCTAACTTCATTCGGATGCTACTGCACCATTCTGCAAGTGGCCGGATGAAGAATAGCACCATACCCAGTGACAGATACAGCAGAGCAGGAACCCATGGAATGAAACGAACGAAGGCTGGGGCATAACCTGTCAAACCGGCCAACAAGCCTGGAATCTGATGTCCGAGTATTGTGAGCGTGGTCGATTCACTTGTGCGCCACATTAACCCGCGATCACTCGCTAGCTGATCCCCGTTGACATCGTCGGTCTTTTCAATCGTTCCACGGTCATGACTTGCAAAG
>JAYVHC010000701.1:0-5036 GCA_043771575.1 Planctomycetia bacterium | reverse complement strand
GGCATTCGCGAACAAAGCAGATGAAATGGTTTCCAGGGTTTTACCAGTCTCGGTGTCGATGACAGTGACGTTATTGCTGTTGGCGCAGGCAACGAAGAGAGTCTTCTGGTCTTTGGTCAAGAGCATCTCGGTGGGATGCGATTGCGTGGGCCAAGTGGTTTCGACTTTGCCGGCCCTGAGATTCACGACTGCGACCGCCGACTTGCCCCACAGACTGACGTACAGCCGCTGGCCGGTGAGTTCAGGAAGCGCGCAGTAAGGGTATGCGTCGACCTCGAAGGGAATGAGTTTCTTTTGGACGGGCGCATCGAGCGTTAGGGTGTAGACGCTGTTTCCCCACGGGCAAGCGGCGTAGAGAGTTTTGTCATCGTGGCTGACGGACAGACCCGCGGGGATTTGGCGTTCTTCGATGTTGGCCACTCGCAGCTCACGATGGTCGGAAAGGTAGCCGTTGCGGAAGCTGAATTCGTGGATGATTTCTTTTTCAGCACCGCTGGCAAAAAGTTTTTCGCCGGTTGAGTTGAAGCACACGCCCACGAAGGTCTCGGGCATACTTGCGCGCGAGACGATTTTCATTTCGCTGAGATCAACAATCACGACTTCGTGGTCTCCGTAACCCGCGTGCAGCACGGCAGCGAATTCCGATTTGGGATGCATGGCGATGGCGACAGGGAAATCGCCGAGCGGCAGTTGTTTGCCAGCGGGCTGTAGCGACCATTGAGTCGGCAGGAGCATTTGTCCGCTGGCTTGCATGCCGGGTAGCCGCATTTCGTCTTTGGGGATTCGATCCTGAGCTGAACTGCGGGTGATGGAGAAAGCGCTGGCAATGAAAAGGCTGAGTGCGCATGCGCAGTATTGGAATTTCATGATGACCCTGCATTAACTGGTGAGAACCGAATCATGGGCATTGTAGTCGCCAATGTTGGGTTGTGTGAGATTCGCGGATAATTCACAAATGCGAGTTCGGGCCAATCAGTCGCCAGGGACTACCGGAGGCGTTTCGCTCGCTGAGCTAGCAAATATCCTAATGGCGACTTTGCCATGGGCAGTTTATGATGGTGGCAAATCCTCCCGACCCTTTTTGAGAGATGCTGCGATGTTTGTATCCCGTCCCAGACTGTTCCAGTTCGCATTGTCAGTCGCGCTGATGACGCTTCAAGTTTCTGCACAGGCCGCAGATCGCTTGATTCTTGAACCGCCCAAAAAAGAAGGCGCCAAGCATATTGTGTTGGTCTCCGGCGACGAAGAGTATCGCACGGAGGAGAGCATGCCGATGCTGGCGAAAATCCTTAGCCAGAAACACGGTTTCAAATGTACGGTGTTATTCGCACTCGGGCCGGACGGCGCAGAGTACATTGATTCGAATAACTCGACGGGCATTCGCGGATTTGAAGCCCTGGCGACCGCTGACCTGATGATCATTGGCACTCGATTTCGAAATCCGGATGCTGAGCAAGCGAAGTATGTGACGGATTTCCTCAATGCGGGTAAGCCTGTGATTGGCATGCGCACAGCGACACATGCCTTTCAAGGTAAGGGCACGTTTGGTTCACTTCCCTACGGGGACTTTGGATTAAAGGTGCTGGGCGAAACCTGGGTGAGTCATCATGGCAATCACAAACAACAAGGGGCTCGCGGCGTTATCGAAGCGGCTCACGCGGAGCATCCGATTTTGCGAGGCGTGAAAGATGTATTCGCTCCATCGGATGTTTATGGGGTAACACATTTGACTGACGCAGACCAGATTCTGATGCGCGGGGCGGTCACAGAGTCGCTCGATCCAAAGTCACCGAATGTGACAGGTGAAAAAAATTCTCCGATGCAACCCTTTGCATGGGTGCATGAGTACGCTCGTCCGAACGGCGAGGGTAAAGGAAAGTCGTTTTGCACAACGGGTGGCGCGTCGGTGGATCTCGTGAACGAGGATTTGCGTCGGATGATTGTGAACGCGGCGCTTTATCTGACGGGTAGCGAAGTGCCTGCGAAGGCGGATGTGGGATATGTCGATCCGTTCTATCCGAGTTTCTATGGGTTCATCAACGAACCTGGGTATTGGAAGAACGCTAATCTCAAGCCGCAAGATTTTGGACTGGGTAAGTCGCCACACGTGCCTGATGCGAAGGGATCGCCAGAGTGGAAGTTCCGCGACGTGCCGCCGGGGAAGTAAAACACCAGCCAGCGTAACCGCCGGTTTTCCCACGGTTAATGCTGGCCCTAGCCACGGGTTTCGAAGTTGTGGTCGTTGGCTGTTTGTGGTTCGTCCAATGCTTGTTCGCTGGTCGCGAATCGTTTGGCATTTGACAATCACCGCGCAGGTTGAATCGTCTGCTCCGAAACCCGCGGCTAACGCCGACGGCTCACTAAAACGAACGCCTCTTACAGCACTCGCTGCCCAGACGCCGGACCTAGGTATCCGAAAGCGAGTGACATTGGGCTAACGCCCCAGTAATCGGCTTTTGGGTTACGCGCGTCGGTTGGACCAGAGCTGGACTAGTTCGATGGCGTGGGCTACTGCGGTGGTCATTTCGGTGAGCGAAGCGAATTCTAGGACGGAATGAATGTTGTGCTGACCGACGCTGAGATTGGGTGTCGGTAAGCCTTTTTCGCTGAACATGGCTCCGTCGGTGCCGCCGCGAATGGACCCCAGTTTACATTCAATATTTAGCTTTGCAAAAGCCTCGACGGCTAACTGAACCACCACCGGATGACGCTTGAGCGATTCAGCCATGTTGCGATATTGGCGCGAGCGGCGGATTTCGAACTTCAGACCTGGTATTTGCAATTCAACTCGTGCGGCCGCTTTGGCAATGATGCTTGCGTGTTCATCGAGTCTCGCGGTATCAAAATCGCGGAGTAGGATGCGGACTTCGGCTTCGCCCACTCCCCCGCTGATGTGGTAGGGATGCAGAAAGCCTTCGCGGCCTTCGGTCGATTCGGGGGAGCGATTGTCAACTGGCAACTGGGCGATCAACGCAGCTAGGCCGCGGGATGCATTGATCATGCGGCCTTTACCAAGCGATGGGTGGATGTTGTGACCGACGGCACGGACAACAAGTTGATCAGCTGAAAAGTTCTCGTTTTCGAGTTCACCGCTGCCGCTGCCGTCGAGCGTGTACGCGGCCACTGCGCGGGTCTTGGCCATGTCAACGTGACCAGTCCCGTTGCCGATTTCTTCGTCGCAAGTAAATAGAATGCGAATCGGTCCATGGGGGATCGATGGATACTCGATCAGATGATGAGCCAGTTCCATGATTGCGGCTACACCGGCCTTGTCATCGCCGCCGAGCAGGGTGGTACCATCGGTGGTGACGAGGCAATGGCCAATCATGGAGAGCAGGGCGGGGCAGTTGCTAGTGGTGATCGCGTTGCCAGCGGAGAGTGGAATGTCGCCGCCCGCGTAACATTCGATGACTTGGGGTTTGACGTGGTCGCCTGGTGCTTCCGGTGAAGTGTCGAGATGTGCGTTGAACAGGATCGTGGGCAGCGGACCAGGAATCGTAGCCGGGATAGTGGCCCACACGAGACCATGTTCGTCTTGCTGGACATCTTCGACACTCATGCCGCTCAGTTCTTCCACGAGTAGCCGACCGAGTTCGAGTTGGCCACTGCTACTCGGATACGTCGCGCTGTCGGCATCGGCAGCGGTGCCGATTTTGACGTAGCGGAGGAAGCGTTCGAGCAGGCGTGTGGAGTTGATTGGAAAGCGGCTCATGGGTTGGGCTTGGAATCGTGATTTAGGATTGAGTAGGACGAAATAGGACTCGCGTCGGCTATCATTCTAGCGAGGCGCAAGGGATTTGAATCTACGCGCAGCATTTGAAGTTGCGCTATTCATATGCGGTGTGCCACTCTACGCCGTTAACTTTAATTCTTCAGAGAAATACAGGGTGGCACGTCCCTATGAGGCGAGTAATGTGAGCCTCGGAGGGCGCGGCTGGTTCACCGCGTGCCCAACCAGCCGCGCGACATTGTAACGATGTTCGACCACGCGGGGCGTTGCCCACGCGGTTAAACTAGTTTAGGGGTTTACTTGTACCAAAGTTCATTAACGTCCATACTGCTGCTACTTAAAGTCAAAAGTTGATGTTAATGTTGAGGGGGCACTGTGTCGCAGGAAGTTCGTTTTCTATTGTTCGATGTTGAAAGCGTGGCCGACGGCGACTTGATCAACACGACGAAATATGTGGGTGAAGGATTGTCGAGTGCGGAAGCGATTCGAAAGTTCCGCTACGAATTGCTAATGACTTCGAGTCGCGACTTTATCCCCTACACCTATCATCTGCCAGTCGCAGTAGTGATTGCGAAGATTCGAGCGGATTATAGTTTGATGGACATCGTGTCGCTCGACCAACCCCATCATCGGCCGCATGTGATCACGAAGCATTTTTGGACTGGCTGGGAAGCCTACGAACGGCCGACTTGGGTGACCTTTAATGGACGCTCGTTCGATCTGCCGCTAATGGAGCATGCTGCCTTTCGCTTTGGGGTGCCACTGCCGCATTGGTTCAATCTCGAGGCGCGAACTTACGAGCAGTACCGCAATCGTTACAACTTGAGTTCGCACTTGGATCTGCATGAGTTGCTGACAAATTTTGGCAGCACTTGGTACCGCGGCGGTTTAAACTTAGCGGCCGCCTTGCTGGGCAAGCCCGGGAAGATGAGCGTTCAAGGCGATATGGTTCAGGCGTTGTACGATCAAGGCAAAATCGCGGAGATCAATGAGTACTGCCGCTGCGACGTGTTGGACACCTATTTTGTATTTCTCCGTATGTCGATGTTAATGGGCAAAATCTCATTGGCAGATGAACAAGATCGAGTGCGGTCAGTAAAAGTGCTAATCGAGAGCCAAGCCGAGCAGCATCCGGCTTATCAGCAGTACCTCCAGCAGTGGGGAGATTGGTCGAATCCTTGGCAGGAAGAAGTGGTGGTAGAAAAAGGGTAACCGTTCACGGCCTTCGGCCTTGAACGGTTACTTTCTTAATCTTAATCGTACTCTTCATCCTAATCATTCCACCAGTGCTTTGGTTTCCCGTTCA
>JAYVHC010000700.1:0-4870 GCA_043771575.1 Planctomycetia bacterium | reverse complement strand
TGGTCCGCGAGCGAGCTTTGGTAGGCAGCGCTGTAGCGACAAGGGATTTCTGGCGATGCCAGCGGCGGCTTACATGGAGTTGCTCGACTGGACGGCTCGGCAGATTGTAACTGGCAAGCGTGGAGCGACGCCCGAAGATGCTCCGCCGATATTCGAGCGATTGAAAATTAAGCCGGCGGTGTGGTGCGAATTGGTGACACGGTTCGGCAAGCTGTTCAGTCAAGTTGCTGGCCAACCGCATCGCGTCGACGAGTTTCGCGGACGCCTTCACAAGAAGCGTTACCACCTCCGCCAAGCCGCTCGTGAATTGTTAACGGCTTAAATGAATTCTCAATCATTGATTGCCTGCCGACTTCTGCCGTCGTGTACAAGTGTGGCGCGATGCCTATCTAAGCTTGTTCCATTCGGGCGTACGACCATTTTGATTGGTCGCACAAGCATTTCTTATCGCACGCTTCGGATGATTTAGCTCGTTAAGCAGCAAGCCATCGACCGATTTTGCATTCTGTTGACTACTCCAAGCGCCGAACAGAAGGCCAGCCCCCCCACTTGTTTCGCATCTCCACCACCTAGAAAATATGTGTGTCCCCGTCATCCCTTTCAGCGCGGGCTGCTCGACACGACGCTCGTCACCTGGGCCGGTGAATTCGGCCGCACGCCCGTGATGCAGGGCAATCAGGGCCGCGACCACAATCCCTATGGCTACTCGGCATGGCTCGCGGGCGGTGGCATTCGCGGTGGCCAGATCATCGGCGCGACCGACGAACTCGGTTTCCGCGCAGTCGAAGACAAAGTCCACGTCCACGACCTGCACGCCACCATGCTCACACTGCTCGGCATCGACCACGAAAAACTGACCTACCTGTTTGAAGGCCGTAACCGCCGACTGACGGATGTCGGTGGATACAAACATATTACCGAGCGACTCACAAATGGCTGATAGCTATCGTTACGTTGATGGAGACACTCCGACGAGAACGAAACAGTTCATACAAGCACTTACAGAAGCGAACAACCGAAGATCGTTCTCCGCGATCCTGCTCCTGGTCGTCGTTGCGCTGGGCACGCCCGCCCAGTCTGCGGAGTTTGTGATTTCGATCATTGCTGCGGCGACAGGGCAACCGTCGCAGGGGAACAAGAATAAGGACGGAGAGATCCCCGACCGGTTGATCATGGTCAATGCGATCACGCCCGAGTTTAATTCGCTCGTGGCCACCGACGCCGGGTTGTGGCCGCAGATTCAGATCAATAACGACGGCACGTTGCTCGCATTCGGCTACAATTCTCCGTAGGTTCGTCCGCTCAACGTTACGAACCATTTGCAACTAAATGTGTGACGCAGGACGCCCTTGTTTTGAAATACCAATCCGAGCTTGCGCCAACTTTCTGATTAACCCCCCTCAATCCCTCGCAAATCTGCGCCCTGGCGAGACAACAACCCTTGGTGACTTATTCAAAATAATTTCGATTTTTTCCTTGACTTCTTCCGTGGAGAACTCTCTACTCGGATTCGCAGTCACAGATTTGCGTTGTGAGACGCCTTCTTGAGTTCACATCGCGAAGTCGGTTATCCTCTCTTCTACAAAGGACCGAGTTGAAAAGGACCGAGTTGATGAATGTCGATCTGAACTCAGGCAACAGGCAACAGGCAACAGGCAACAGGCAACAGGCAACAGGCAACAGGCAACAGGCAACAGGCAACAGGCAAGACGCGGTTTGTTTCGCAAGTTGTTGCGGAATTTCTTTAGCAATCATTTTTCAGGGTATCGCAGACTTTATCGTGCAGGGCTAGAATCGTTAGAGCCGAGGCACCTCATGGCTGCAGTACCCTTTGCTCGCGATGACGCGGCCTACTATACCAGCGTAAGCGCACGGACCTCGTTGTCACGACTTCTTCCACGCCAGCCCATCTGCTTGCCAATGATATCGATATTGACGGCGGAACGCTAACACCAAGCGTTGTCGCCAATCCAACTTCCGGATCGCTTGTCAGCTTTGGAAGTAATGGCACGTTTACTTATCGGCCCGATACCGGATTTGTTGGCGTAGACTCCTTCAGCTACAAGATCAACGATGGCACTTCGGATAGCAACGTTACAACGGTCCGCATCGCTGTCGGAACAAAACTGTTGGCCAAACAGAACACGGATAACATAGCCATCAGTCAGCCGGACGGCGGAGTATTGACAACGGGCAATGTACAAATGGCTGAACAGTTGACGCCCGACCAAACTCTCGTCTATCGCAGTGACTCACTGGCAAAACCGATCATCGCTGTCGAGACGCAGCTCGCTCCGGGAGTTGCCGTTCCGGACGCGGTGACTGCAAAACTGACGTTCAACGGAGCCGCGGGAACTACGTATTCGTACAGCACTTCAGGCCTGGTTGCCGGTCAATCCATGCGGTTTGCGTTGCAGGCTGACGGCTCGGCTCTGGCGACTGGTATGTACGACTACACAGTCGAAATCGTTACAACAAAGACAGGCGTAGCCACTTCGCAGTCGTTCACGGGTAAACAAGCGATTGTCAATCTCAACGCCAGTGAATTCGGTGCGAATTGGTGGCTCGATAGCCTCGATCGATTGGTCGATAGTAGCTCGGGCGCGCTGCTGATTGCAGGCGATGGAGGTACGCTTTGGTTTCCCAAATCGGGCTCGACCTACCTGCATGCCGATGGGGACCAGTCTTATAGCACACTTGTGAAGAACGGCGATAACACCTTCACACGAACCACAAAATACGGCGACAAAGCCAATTTTTCAACTACGGGTTTATTAACCAGTCTGGTGGATGCCAACTCGAATACCAGAACCTATGTTTACGCTGATCGTAACAGCGATGGCATCGCCAATGAACTGATCTCAATCACCGATCCGTTCAGTCGCGTGACAAGCGTCAATTACACATCGGGAAAGGTCAGTAGTATCGCACACTACTCGGGGCGTACGACGTCACTAGCGGTTGCGAGCAGCAATTTAACCAGCTACTCACTTACTGATCCCGATGGCGCGGGACCACTAACTCCTCCCGTGTTTTCATTTGCCTATTCAGCTACTGGAAAAATCAGCTCGCGTACCAACGCCGTCGGCAATGTCACTTCGTACGCTTTTGGATCCGGGGATGGTCGTTTGCGAACGGTCACCAATCCAGACGCGACAACTTGGCAGGTTGTTCCGATCGAGACCATTGGGTTACCAACGGGCACATCAGGCAACACCATTGCAGCACCCACAAGTGCGCAGGCAACCGTGACCAACGAACGTACAAAAGTTTGGAAGTATCGTACCGATCGATTTGGACTTGTCGTTGAGTCCATCACGGCCCTCGGTTTTGTCTCTACCGTTAGCCGCAATATGGATGGTCTTCCCATTATCGCCACGGCACCTGATCCCGATGGAACCGGTGCTTTATCGGCTCCAGTAACTTCGTTGGCCTATGACACCAGTGGGCGGCTGGTAACAATCACCAATCCGGACACTTCCACCGTAACGTATACGTACAACACCGCCGATCAAGTACTAACGAATGTCGACGAGCTCGGGAAAACGACCACTTTTGTCTATGACAGCCTTGGCAGACAAACTTCGACAACCAATCGGGTGTCTGCCGTCACGCTAAATGCCTATGACGCCATGTCACGTGTCACGAGTGTCACCGATGCGATTGGAAACGTCACCGATGTGCAATACAATAATCGCGGCTGGCTATCAAAAATCATCTATCCCGATCCCGATGGTGCCGGTTCGCTTGCGAGGCCCGAAGCACCGCGTTTCTACGACGGTGTCGGCAACATGACAAGCGAAGGCGATGCCGGTGGCAATTTTGTAGGTGCAATTCCCTATTTGTATGACTCCGACAATCGCAAGATTTCCAAAGGTACATCAACAAACGTCAACACGACTGAAACCTGGGCCTATGACAACGCCGGTCGATTGATCAGCATCTTTCGAGCTTCCGACAGCGCGGGAACCATCCAAGATCAAATCTCCCTGGACTACGATGCAGCTAACCGCGTTATCAAAAAACAGGTTCGCACTACACCGGGCTACCTGGGAACTGTGGTGGTTTTCTTCGAAGAATCCTACGCTTACTCGTTGGCCGGTCAGTTGATTTCGACGACCAATGGTCGCGGTAACGTCCAATCGACGGCTTACAATAGCCGTGGGTTAGTGGCTACCGAAACGCTACCAGACCCGGACGGAACGGGCAGCCAGTTCCCGTTAGTTATCTCGCACAGTTACGATAACTTGGGGCGCGAAACGAGTGTCGACAGCGGTTATAGCCGGATATCGACTGCCGAATACAACAGCCGCAGTTGGATTACTAAAATTACCAAGCCCGATCCAGACGGGACCGGACCACTGGCGTCGCCCGTTTTCAACCTCGCGTACAATGCTCGGGGTGATCGCACGAGCGTCAGCGATCCACTTGGTCGCGTAACCACCACTGCTTTTGACAATGCACAGCGACCGACCAGCGTCACTTATCCCGATCCAGACGGTGCTGGACCGTTGACCAGTCCCGTCGCAAGCACGGTTTACAATGCGGTCAATTGGATAACCAGCAAAACCGATCCACGAGGTGGTGTGACGACGCTGGCATATGACAACCTCGGTCGATTATTGACGCAAACCGATCCTGACCCAGATGGCGCAGGGCCGCTTGCGGCACCAGTTACCACCAACGCGTACACTGGTTCTGGGCTATGGAAAACAACCGATGCGCTGGAGCAAACAAAGGTGTCAGGAGTCATTGATTGGTAAGTTGCCTACGTAACAGTTTAGTTCATTTCCTGCTCGACTGGGGTTGTGCCGAGGTTGCGGGACATTGTAGGTGGTCGGTATCCCTAATTGGAATGGATGCCGATGCA
>JAYVHC010000699.1:0-5244 GCA_043771575.1 Planctomycetia bacterium | reverse complement strand
CTCAAAGGGCGAAGTATCCGTGGCTTCCCAGCGCACTCTACCATGCCGCTCCACAATCCAAACTTCCGTTTCGCTTTCGCAATGGATACAGCATTTCCGCACTTGCGAACCTACTGAACCGAAGATCTGATGTCGCGAATCCAGGCGATGCGCTTCGAGAAAATCCACCACGGATTCAACCTTAAGCGCCAACATCTTCTTGCCGTAATCTAACACCAGTGTCGGCAGTTGGGCGCGTGGGTGCCTGTAACAACCTTGACCGTGGGCCTCCGAAAGTTCGTAGCCGCAGCGCATCAACTCCCCGGCCGTAGCGTCAACCGTTAGCCGATCCGTCCAATTGAGCAGTACCGTACCGGTCTCCTTCAGCATGCGCTCGCTCAGAGCCCGCAAAATCGGTACCGCATGCTCCAACTCAGCGACCCCGTCGCAGACCAGCCGATAAGCCTCAGGGTGCGTTTGCCAACTCGGATTGTGCTGTGTTGCAACTGAGTTTGTCATCATGGGATATCCGTTTTCCAATGTAATCAAGATCGCTTCGAGTAATTCATTATATGCCCTAGCAATATCGCCTGACTACGACTCAACGCAGAGCCAAGGCGAGGTATACTAGTGGGGCCGACCCTCAGGGGTAGGATGACTCGCAGGCCAGTTGCTTCACCGCAGGTAAAATACGATGGTTGATGTTCCATTCGAATTGGCTCAAATCGTGCCTTCGAGCCGCATTTTGTCGGATCCAAGCGCACAAGCAGCCTTTCAAAGCGATGGTCTGACCGCCTTCGCCGTCAAACCACTTGCCATCGTCGTGCCGCAAACTCAGGCCGAAGTAATCGACGTGGTGCGTTGGTGCAACGAAAACGCGATTCCTTTCGTTGCACGCGGCAGTGGCACAAGCCTTTCCGGCGGTTCGCTGCCTTGTGCTGACGGCGTCGTAATCAGCCTCAATCGCTTAAACCGGATCATTGAAATCGATATTCCCGGCCGCGCAGCGATCGTTGAATGCGGTGTCATCAACAATAAGCTGACATCGGCCGTCGAACACGCGAAACTCTATTATGCACCCGACCCGAGTAGCCAGCAAGTTTGTACCATCGGTGGCAACGTTGCCTTCAACTCCGGTGGAGCCCATTGCCTCAAATATGGAATGACCAGCAATCATATCTTGTCGATGAAGGTTCTACTCGGCGATGGGACACTCATTCAAGTCGGCAGCGAAGATGGCGAGGGCATCGGACCCGACGGTCTTGGGTTGATCGTTGGCAGCGAGGGATTGTTAGGCATTGCTCTAGAAATCAAGGTGCGTCTGCTGCCCAAACCGGAAAGCTATCACACGGTGTTGGCCGGTTATAAAACACTGCAAGACGCGGGTCGCGCGGTTGCAAAAATCATCGCCAGCGGTCTGCTGCCGGCCGCGATGGAAATCATGGATCGCTTGAGCATGCAAGCCGCTGCGGCCGCGGTCGGCGCGCGCTACCCCGAAAACGTCGAAGCCGTACTGATCGTTGAATTGGATGGAAGCGTCGAAAACGTGACCGCAGAACGCCAACAGCTCGACGAATTGTTAGCCCAGAGCGATGCGACCGAAGTTTTGATCGCTGCCAACGCCGAAGAACGCGCGAAGATCTGGAAGGGGCGCAAAAGTGTCTTTTCCGCCGTAGGACGGCTGAGTCCCGACTTTATTGTGCAGGACGGTGTCGTTCCGCGCGGTAAACTTGGATTCGCGCTGGAAAACATTCAGCGGATGAGCCAAGAAGCGGGTATCAAAGTCGCCAACGTCTTTCATGCGGGCGATGGCAATCTGCATCCGCTGATCATGTTCGACGGCCGCAAACCCGGCGAATTGCATCGCGCAGAAGAACTTGCAGCCAGAATCGTGCAATTGTGTGTAGATCTAGGTGGTTCGATCACGGGCGAACACGGCGTCGGTATGGAGAAGCGCCAGTTCCTCCCGAGTATGTTTTCTCCCGATTCCATCGACTGCATGAAACGTCTGCGAATTGCCTGCGACCCACTCGAAATCGCAAATCGCGGTAAGATGTTCCCCGATGCGGAAGCACCCGCGCTGACGTTTCAAGGCCTACATCCGCTTGAAAAGAGTGGGATCGCAAGCCGTATGTAATAGTTGGCTCGATTAAGTAATTCGTACAAAAGAAGAGGAATACCTGAATGGCCAATGTGTTGGTGACCGGAGGCGCTGGCTTTATTGCGTCGCACATTACAAGCGCTCTCATAAAACGCGGTGACAAAGTCCGGGTGCTCGACAATCTCTGCACAGGCTTCAAACGCAATCTGCATCCTGATGCTGAGTTCATCGAAGGCGATGTGGCCGACGAATCAGCCACCGCCAAAGCCATGAAGGGAATCGAGTTGGTATTTCATCAAGCTGCTTTGGCATCGGTGCCAATGAGCCTCGAAAAACCGCTGGCGACCAATCATGCTTGCGTCACCGGCACAGTCAATGTGCTCAACCAAGCGGTGAAGTCTGGCGTGCGTCGGGTGGTCTATGCAGCCAGTAGCAGCGCCTACGGCGATCGTCCATTTTCAGCCAAGCGCGAAGTCGATCTGCCTCAGGTCTTGAGTCCCTACGCGGCCGCTAAGCTAGCGGGTGAATTGTATTGCCAAGCGTTCTTTCACAGCTTCGGACTGGAAACCGTTGGGCTGCGCTACTTCAATGTCTTCGGACCGCGCCAAGATCCGGCAAGTCCCTACTCGGCCGTGATTCCTTTGTTCGTGACCGCGATCCTCAGCGGCAAGCCGCCTATTATTTACGGCGACGGCGGCCAATCTCGCGACTTCACATTTGTTGAAAATGTCGTTCAAGGCAATTTGCTCGCAGGCGACGCACCCCAGGCCGCCGGGCAAATCATCAATATGGCGGATGGTCGGCACACTACGTTGCTGCGGCTTCTGGAACTACTCAGTCAGATGTTGGAAATTGAAATTCAGCCCGATTTCCAACCTCCTCGCGCAGGCGATGTGCGCGAGAGCTTGGCCGATATCTCTCGAGCCCGTCTGTTGCTTAATTTTGAACCGGCAGTAACCCTCGAAGAGGGTCTAACGCAGACCATCGATTACTATCGCGAACAAGCCAACCAAAAACTGGCGAGTCGAACTTAACTGGACAGCAACAGAAGGCTTTGAGGCTTTGCGAAGGGCGTGCTAGCTATAGCTAGTCCTGGTGCCTTACTCGCTGTCGTCATCGTCTTCATCCTCTTCAAGGCCCGGCGGAAAATAGCATTCGGTCACAGCACCTGGATTAATCAGCAGTCCACAATCTTCGGGCAATCCATCCAGCAAAGTGTTGCCATCCAGCATCACAGCCGGATAATTTTCGGCGTCCGGCAATTCATCTTCGACGTCGTGCAGAAACTCGGCAGCCAATTTTTCTTGAGTAAACGCTACGACGGCAGTGTCCTCGTCGACTTCCACGAGCACTACATTGAAACTGCCATCATCGTTTTCGCTGACTTCGCCAGTTGCTGGATCAAATTGTTGCAAAACCATGAAGTCATGCGATCGAATGATTCGATGAGCTTCGGACAGGTCGCCTTGCTCGTGGGCTATGACTAAGGCTTCGCCAATTACATCATCTGCCGGATCGCCATTGTCCATCGATCATCTCTTTTGGTTCATTCGTTGTGAGGTGCGACAAGGCCCGACGGCAGACCGGTCAAAAGTGGTTTTTACCCTGTCGTTGGACCCTTTGCTAGTAGCCCAATGGAAACGGCGTAGAAGCACCGCCAAGAAATGCCCGCACGATCACCCACGCACAATCAAGTATCGAATTACTTGGCAGGCTTGCGGATCACCAACAACACATAGGAAAGCGCATCTTCTTCTTCATTCGAAACGGCGTTTCCAAGTTGCTGAGATTGACGAGAAGTCGGAGCGAGGTATTTTGTAGGCCGAGCACCTGAAAACTGACTCAGGCTCTCCAAGCCACCATTCACACCAGATCCAACGACAATAGGTGTCGCAATCGCTTGCTGCCCGTTGGCCACCGATACTTGTGCATCCACCAATTTTTGGCAAAGCTCTTTGCCAGGCAAATCGAATGCCATATCCATAAAGACATGGGGGAAATCGTTAACCCGATTCAGTATCCGTAACAGCGCCCTGTCCATCTTAAGCGCATTGGCCCTTACCAGCACCAATGCAATTTGTTCTTCACCAGACTTTGGCAGCCCCTGGTTTATCGATCGCGTTTCATTCAGGACGCCGATTACTTCGTCTGACGCATTCACGGGATTGGACCATAGGATGCCTGCATCCTGGAGTACTCTTCCCACTTCATTCTCATTCCAGCCCTTCATCGAAGGCTCAATTTCCATAATCGTCAAAACCGAAAACCCCAATTGATCCTTGATGTTTTTCCGCACATTAGGATCATTGCGAACGTAAGTCTCATCCTGATGCTCCGTTCCTGCCAGCGTCGGCGTATCCGGAGCGGGATGAAGTTCCTGGTTGTCAGCACCCATTAGGTTTGAATCGACAGGCGGGACAATCACTACGCTTTCTCCCGACACGGAGAACCAATCCGAAATATACACGATGAACAAAAGCGACGCCGCCAACGCAGCTACAGCACTAATGGTTCGCCACCACTTTGCCTTGCGCCCATCAATTTGAATCGTCGGCTCACGCAATACGTAATGAGGCACTTGCGAATCGCTTGTCAGCGCTTGTTGACGCGCGGCTGCCAGTACACGGCTGGCGAAATCCGGAGCCAATTTTTGCTTCGGCACGCTCCGTAAATCATTGCCAATCTGCCGCATCTGCTCAAGCTTCCGGCTCAGGCTGGCATCCGCTGCCAGCGCTGACTCAAACTCGCGCAGCTCCTCCGCATTCAGCTCCCCATCCAGGAAGCCGCTAAGCAGTTCTTCAATATGCTCATTTGCGGACATAAAACACTCCAAGGCGATCACAACGTGCTCAACGTGGCACGCTCGCCTTGTGACCGAAATTGACCCATCACCAAATTCAACAGCCGAAACCCTCTTACGTCCAGCTTTGCGCCGAAAAAAACGGCTTTTCTTTTGAGCTGGTCTGACTTCCTGTTGCTTTTCGGATGGTATCGAAACGCCTTTAGTTCCCGATAGCCCTATCGGAATCTGAATTTTCGCGTTTTCGAGCAATTTATGAGGACACTATAGCCAAAAGAGGGGACGTCTAAGAATCGTCGAGCGCCTCATTTTGAGAAATCGAGGCTCGACGCGACTCGATGAATCCGTTCAAAATCAGGTGAGC
>JAYVHC010000698.1:0-2388 GCA_043771575.1 Planctomycetia bacterium | reverse complement strand
GTCGGTTTGATCGCGATGGCCTTTATGGCGTTTTCAGGAATTCAACTCTAAGTGCCTTCGAGCGGATTTTGCAGCAATGAGCGGCTTCAACCTAGTACTGATCGGTGTGCTTTTTTTCACCATCGTCGTGTTGTCGTTGGTGATTCTTATTTTGGCTGCCAAAAAGCTATTGGTAGCAGCAGGCGATGTCAAAATTACTGTCAACGAGAGTAAGACTCTGGCTGTGCCCGCCGGTGGCAAGCTGCTCGAATGTCTGGCGAACAACGGGATATTTGTTCCTAGTGCTTGTGGTGGCGGTGGGACCTGCGCAATGTGCAAGGTGCGGATACTGACCGGCGGCGGCGAAATCTTAGCCACTGAGCGAACGCATATCAGCAATGCCAAAGCTCGTGAAGGATATCGACTGAGTTGCCAGGTCGCTGTCAAGCAAGATATGAAGATTGAAGTACCGCACGAGGTTTTCGAGACCAAGAAATGGGTCTGTACCGTGCGATCCAATCACAATGTGGCAACTTTTATCAAAGAGTTGATTCTTGAATTGCCGCAAGGAGAATCCGTCGACTTTAAATCGGGTGGGTATATCCAGATTGACGTACCACCCCACACGGTCCGCTACAAGGAGTTTGAAGTCGAAGAACAATTTCGTGAAGACTGGGACAAGTTTAATATCTGGCGTTACACCTCTGTGGTTGAAGAGTCCGTCTTTCGCGCCTATTTGATGGCTAATTACCCTGGCGAAACAGGGATCATCATGCTCAATGTCCGCGTGGCTTCTCCGCCGCCTCGAGCGCCGGAGGACACACCACCTGGAAAAGTTAGTTCTTATATTTTCGGTCTGAAACCGGGCGACAAAGTGACGATCGCAGGTCCGTACGGCGAGTTCTTTATTAAGGACACCGATAACGAAATGGTTTACATTGGTGGCGGCGCTGGAATGGCCCCACTGAGAAGCCATATCTTTGAGTTATTTAGAAATCGAAAGACCCATCGGAAAGTCTCGTTTTGGTACGGCGGTCGAAGCCTCAAAGAGCTATTTTACGTCGACCATTTTCGAAAAATCGAAACAGAATTCCCCAACTTTAAGTTTAACATTGCGCTATCAGAACCCAAGCCGGAAGACCATTGGGATGGCTACGTCGGTTTTATTCACCAAATTGTTCTCGACCATTATCTGAAGCAACATCCGGCACCTGAAGATATCGAGTACTACATTTGCGGACCGCCCATGATGAATGCGGCCGTCTTCAAAATATTGGACGAATTAGGCGTGCCCAAAAGCAACATCGCTTACGATGATTTTGGTGGTTAGTCGTTGCGACTCGCAGGCGAACAGACTGCGCGGGAAAGTGAGGCTGGAATAAATATGGCTCTTCCGTTTAAGTGGCTGCCCCACTATCGCTCCCTTGCCATCATCGCGTTGGTTGTAGTGTTGGTTGTAATTCAGTGG
Organism: Planctomycetia bacterium; assembly: GCA_043771575.1. GTDB lineage: Bacteria > Planctomycetota > Planctomycetia > Pirellulales > Pirellulaceae > Aureliella. The sequence continues at coordinate 941 of JAYVHC010000698.1, read as the reverse complement.
CGTGATCGTTCGCCAAATTCGCTAGATCAGCCCCAGCAGCTTCTGCAGGGTTCGACGATGGGAACGACTTACACCATTCACTATAGGCCGGAGATCGGTAGCCCAGTTCTGTCGGAAATGCAGCAATTCGTCAGTGACGAGCTGCTGCGGGTCAATCAGCAGATGTCGACCTATCTCAAGGACTCGGAAATTTCGCGCTTCAACGCATCCAGCTCTACCGATTGGTTCGATGTCTCTGTCGAGACGGCAAGCGTTGTCGATTTGTCGCTGCATATATCCAGCCTCTCCCATGGGGCATTTGACGTTACCGTTGGTCCTCTGGTGAATTTGTGGGGATTCGGGGCCGACAAATCTCGAAAGACCATCCCCTCAGAGTCGGAAATCGAAGCGGCCAGGGCCTCAGTAGGCTACCGCAATCTGGCAGTGCAGTTCGAACCTCCTGCTCTCAAAAAATCGAATGCCGCGCTACAAGTCGACCTTTCGGCCATTGCCAAAGGTCATGGTGTCGATCGCGTTGCAGGGCTGTTTCGCAAACACGGCATTTCAAACTACTTTATCGAGATCGGTGGCGAGGTCTTTGCTCAAGGATACAGATTGGATGGCCGGCCATGGCAAGTCGGCATTGAAGCGCCGCTTGAAAACAAGCAATCGATTCACTCAATCATTGGGTTGTCTGGCGCCGCCATGGCCACTAGTGGAGACTATCGCAATTTTTTTGAAGCCGACGGCCAGCGATTTTCGCATACGATCGATCCGAACACGGGGCGGCCTGTTACGCATTCGCTTGCGTCTGCATCGGTTGTATGCGATAGCTGTGCTTTGGCGGACGCGATTGCGACCTGTATGATGGTACTCGGCTTTGAACGCGGCTCGCAACTCGCCGAAACGGAGAACTGGGCCGTGCTGCTCATGCAGCGCAACGAAAATCAGATTTCCTCAAC
>JAYVHC010000697.1:0-3264 GCA_043771575.1 Planctomycetia bacterium | reverse complement strand
CCGCTCGCGATTGCTGCGATTTTGACGACAACTGCAAGCGGCTTGATGTATTTGCTTTTTCGCCGCATGTACGATCGTACCAATGAAGTCTTGTCGAAGCATGCCTGGCTGTATTGGGCATTCTTAGGAGCGTTGGCGTGGTGGTTATTACCCGTTTTTTGGCCCAGTGTAGTAATCGCGTTGAGTTCGCTTGGGATGTTAACAGGGCAACTTTTGAACACTCGTCGTCGCCAACTTGCCATGCGAAGCGGAGGGTAGTAGATCACGCCACTAGTTGGGAAAGCTCGTCACTGTCGAAGATTTCCATAGTGGGGGCGAAGCACTCAATGAGCTTGCGATTGTCCATGCTGTTCGCAGCGGTGGTATTGGAAAGCTGATTTAGGACAATTGCTTCGACGCGAAGTCCGCGTTTTTGGGCGGCTTCAAGCGTTAGCAGCGTGTGATTGACCGCACCCAGGCGGTTCGCCACAACGAGCAAAAGCGGATAGCCAAACTGTACGGCGAGATCTAGTACCGTTAGCCGCGGCGAGATCGGAGAAAGCGCGCCTCCCGCTCCCTCGACAATCAGCAAATCGCAGCGGCCGAGCCACCAATTCGCGCCGGTCAACAGGAGTGCTTCGTCCACGGTACGCCCTTCCATGGCTGCCGCTACCGGTGGTGCAACTGACGCGGCAAATTGTTGCGGGCAAACTTGTTCTAACTCGCAAAGTTGATTGGCGGCCTCGCGCAACAATTCCCTATCACTAGGGCATGAATCCATGCTACCGCTGGCTACGGGCTTGTAAACGCCAACTCGCATGCCCATTTCGACAAGCAATTTAGCAAGGCGGCAGGCCACAAATGTTTTGCCGACCTCGGTATCAGTTCCGATTACAAACAGCCCTCCGCTGCCCAATCGCTGGCGACTGAACCGGTTGCCTGTTTGGCTGGGCTTGATAGCATGAGTCGAAGAGTCATCGTTCATTTGAGAATTCGGTCCAGTCGCTGCGGTTGGTCTGCAGAGTCAGTGGTAAGGGTATTGTCTATGTCGCGGTCACAGGTGGTACAGTTAGCATTGGTGCAGATGAGTTGCACGAACGACAAGCAAGCAAACGTCGAAAAAGCGCTCGCGCGTGTGGCAGAGGCTTCCAAAGCGGGAGCCAATATCGTCTGCTTGCAAGAAGTTTTCAATACGCAGTACCCTTGCCAAGCTGAGGTACACGATCGATTCGAATGGGCCGAAGAAATCCCTGGGCCGACGAGCCAAAGCGTGCAGCACGCCGCGAAGGCGCATGGCGTCGTGCTAACTTGTTCGATTTTTGAACGTCGCGCGCACGGATTGTATCACAACACGGCCGTAACTTACGATGTAGATGGTCGCCTAGCGGGCATGTATCGTAAAATGCACATTCCCGATGACCCGTTGTATTACGAGAAATTTTATTTCACTCCTGGCGATCTTGGGTTTACAGTTGCCAAAACCAAGTATGCGTGTTTAGGCATCGGCGTATGCTGGGACCAGTGGTATCCCGAGGCAGCACGATTGTTTGCACTCAGCGGAGCTGAAATTCTGCTGTATCCAACAGCCATCGGTTGGATTCCTGAAGAACGTGCAGAGTGTGGGAAGACTCAGCACAGTTCCTGGGAGATATCGATGCGGGCTCATGGAATTGCCAATGGCGTTTATGTCGGTGCCGCGAACCGTGTTGGGCTGGAAGGCGGTTTGCAATTTTGGGGAGCCTCGTTCGTTTGTGACCCAAGTGGTGATATCCTTCAGCGAGCAAGCCATGAGTCCGAAGAGATTCTGATTGTGCCCTGTGACCTAGCTCGCATCGATACCACGCGAACCCATTGGCCATTCCTACGTGATCGTCGTATCGACGCTTATGGTGAAATTACAAAGCGTTACATCGACAAGCATTAGTTCCGCATTCAAATTCAGTTCTGACCCGCGAGCAGCCTATGATTGTAATCAATAAAAATTATCAAAGCCCGCAGGCTTGGCCCGCCGAATGGGAATCGCAATCAGCGACCTGGATCGCGTGGCCCCATAATCAACAGACTTGGCGCAATCGATTTGAACAGATTCCACGTGTGTACGAGCAATTCATTCTTGCATTGGCGCGGGTCCAAGCAGTGCACGTCTTGAGCGGGTCGAGCGGGCTGCTTTATCCGGCCAGCAGGAATTTGGCGAACGTGCCAAACGTGATTATTCATGAAGTTGTGACCAACGACACTTGGATTCGCGACTACGGGCCAACGTTTGTGAGGCGGCGGGACGACGGAGTGCTTGCGGGCGTAGATTGGCAATTCAATGCTTGGGGCGGTAAGTACCTGCCGTGTGACGACGATGCGCGGGCGACTCAAGAGATTTGCAAAATCCTTGGCTGTCCTCGCAGCGTTTCGGCGCTGTGCTGCGAAGGGGGCGCGCTCGACACGGACGGCTTAGGAACGCTGTTGACGACTAGCAGCGTGCTCATGAATCCCACTCGCAATCCGGGCTGGACATGCGAGATGGTTGAAGGCGAACTGCAACGACAACTGGGTGTCACGAATTTCATCTGGGTCGATGGAGGCGGTCTGTTGGGTGATGATACGGATGGACATATTGATCAGCTTGCGCGATTTGTGGCTCCGGGTGTCGTGGTCGTAGCCCAGAGCAGTCGAACGGATGATCCGAATAGCGCGGGACTTGCCGAAAACTTTCGCATACTAAGCTCCGCCAAGCTGGCTAATGAACAACGTATTAAAGTGCATGCGTTGCCAACTCCTGCACCACGCTTCATCGACGAAAAGCGAGTACCGGAAAGCTACTGTAATTTTCTGTTTGCCAATGGCATCGTGATAGTTCCGACGTTCCAATCGGATACAACAGATCGGGCTGCAGTACGTTTGTTCGAACAACTGCTGCCCGATCGCAAAATCATTCCGCTTGACGCAACACATCTGATTTGGGGCCTCGGTGCGTTTCACTGTGCATCGCAACAGCAACCGGCGGACAAGTCGTAGTGCAAACCATTCTGACGATCGAAACAACTTGTGACGAAACTGCTGCTGCCGTGCTCGATCGCAACCACCGTGTGCTGGCCTCGGTGATTGCCAGCCAACAAGAAGTGCATGAACGGTTTCAAGGCGTTGTGCCGGAATTGGCCGCACGGGCGCACCTGGAACGGATTGCTCCGATTATTGCCAGCGTTATTACCGACAGCGGCATTGAACCCGCACGCGATCTAGCGGCTGTGGCGGTAGCGATTGAGCCCGGTTTGCCCGGATCGCTAATTGTTG
>JAYVHC010000696.1:0-2974 GCA_043771575.1 Planctomycetia bacterium | reverse complement strand
GCTCTTGGACCTCTTCCTTCATCGACTTGCAATCGTCTTCGCTGATTACCTTGTCTTTCTCAGCCGTGTCGAGATCCTTGTTGGCGTCGCGGCGGATGGCACGGATGGCGATCTTGGATTCTTCCGCGAGTTCCTTGATGCGGGCTACCATCTTCTTGCGAACTTCGGTGCTAAGTGGTGGGATGTTGATACGAATCAGTTTGCCGTCGTTTTGCGGATTAAGGCCAAGGTCGCTGGCAACGATGGCCTTTTCAATGTCTTTGATGGTCGAAGTGTCGTAGGGGCGAACCACCAATTGGCTCGGCTCGGGTGTACCGATCGACGCCAGTTGCTTCAGTGGGCTCATCGACCCGTAGACTTCAACTCGAACCGAATCGAGCAGTCCAGGTGTGGCGCGTCCGGTTCGAATGCCAGCCAACGCGTTCTTCAGCACGCTGGTGGCTTTTTCCATACGCTCGTCTGCGTCCAACAAAACATTATCTACGCTCATCATTGCACCTTGTTGAGGAGGATTGAGTTGACTGAGTTGAAATGTTCGATGCGCTACGCTTCGCAGCACAAAAACTAAGCGGTCGTCGTGGGCAGTTTGGGCCCAATGCGCGTTCCCACGCGCTGGCCGGAAACAGCTTTGACGATGTTTCCATCTTTCTTGAAATTGAAAACCAGCACCGGCATGCCATGCTCGCGACACTGTGAAATCGCTGTACCATCCATGACTCTCAAGTTCTTCGCTATCACCGTCTCGTAGTCGAGTTCACGATAGAGGACAGCATGCGGGTTCTTTTCCGGATCGTCGCTGTAAACACCATCGACGCGAGTAGCTTTCAAAACGATGTCCGCGCATAGCTCCAAGGCGCGTTGCGTGGCAGCGGTATCGGTCGTCACAAACGGGCTGCCTGTGCCAGCGCCCAGCACAACGATGCGCCCTTTCTCCATGTGACGAATCGCGCGGCGACGAATGAACGGTTCACATACGCCATCCATACGAATTGCTGACATGACCCGAGTTGTACAGCCGACGCTTTCGAGACCTTCTTGCAATGCGAGTGCATTGATCACGGTCGCCAGCATGCCCATGTAGTGCGCAGTGGCTTCTTCGATCTTGGCCGTGCTGGAAGTCTTGAACTGGGCACCGCGAAGAATATTGCCGCCACCCACGACAACGGCAATTTGGCATCCGAGCGCATGGGCTTGTTTGATTTGCCCAGCGATGGCTGAAACTTCGTCCATGCTGATGCCACGTTCCCCAGCGTGCGCGAGGCTCTCTCCGGATAGTTTGAGAATGACACGTCGGTAATGGGGCGCAACAGAGTGGGGCGTTACGGAAACATTCTCGTCGGGCATAGACAATTTTCTTTCGGTTGAGGCTAGTGGCGTAAGCTTCCAGCTTGCGGATTCAACCATGATAACTCTGGCAAGCAGGCTGCTTACCCCACCGCAGACAAGAACAACACAAGCATACTTTATGAAAACACCGCATACGCTTTAGCGAACCGCGACGCGCTTGTAGCACACCAGCTCGGCAGTTGGGCTAAAAGCTTTGATCGCAGCTTCGACCGTCTTAGTGTCGTCGAGCGCGAAAAACTGATTCAGCAAGCAGCGCTCCTGATCCAGCAGCGTGTTGTCCGCAACGAAGCGCTCAAGCTTACCAGGTACAATGCGATCGAACATCTTCTCAGGCTTGCCCTCAGCCGTCAGTTCATCCTTGATCGCTTTCTCGACCTTGGCGAGCGTTTCAGGTGTCAGCTGCAATCGGCTGACGTATTGTGGCACGTTCTTCAGTGGCTTACCCAGTCGCGCGAGGTCTTCGTTCTCAATTTGAATACGGCTGCGGAACGACTCCGTTTCCTTTTCCACCAACACCGCGTCAAACTCAGAGTAATGCATAATCGACGGATTCATAGCGGCGATGTGCATCGCCAGACTGCGGAAAAACTGGTCAGCATCCAGCTTGCCGCCATCCTTGTAGGCCAGCAGCACGCCAATCTTGGCACCGGCGTGGATGTAGGTTGCGAGGTGCTCGCCCGACATGCGATGGAATGCGGACACGACGATTTTTTCGCCCGTCTTGCCCGTTTGGTCGACTAGTTTCTCTTCCACGGTCATGCCCTCAAAAGGCAAGGCCATGAGGGCTGCGTGCGAATCGACATTGCTTTCCAGCCCGAGCTTCGTCAGCTTGTTGGCCAGTTCAACAAAGCCTTCATTCTTGGCAACGAAGTCCGTTTCGCAGCTCAGCGCGAGCACGACGCCGGTCTTACCGGTGCTGTCCAGCAACGTCACGACAACCCCTTCGTTGGCGTCTTTGTCAGCCCGCTTCTCGGCGACTGTTTGACCCTTCTTGCGAAGGTAGTCGAGTGCACCTTCGTAATCGCCATTTGATGCTTGCAGGGCCTTCTTGCAGTCCATCAAGCCTGCGCCTGTTGACTTGCGCAGTTCCGCTACGTCACTAGCTGAAATACTCATCGTTTCCCTTTTACCATTACGTTCTGTGGCTCGTTTGAACGAGCGATTGCTGTGAGATGAATGTGAATGTTATACAAGCCCGAAGCGCAAGCGAGTGAATCGGCGCAAGTCAATCAATTGCTTGCGCTTCGAGCTTGTACTGTGCAACCAAGTCGACGTTAAACTTCCACTTCGAGCTTTTGCAATTCTTCAGGTGTGATCGCAGGGGCGGTCGGTGCACCACCACGTTGCTTTTGCACTTCAGGGTTCTGAGCCTTGCCAGCCAAAACCGCGTCCGCCAACTGACCAATGATCAGTTCGATCGAACGAATACCGTCGTCGTTACCTGGAATTGGCAAATCGATCGACTCGGGGTCCGAATCGGTATCGATCAAAGCTACCGTTGTGATGCCCAATCGCTTGGCTTCACGAATCGCATTCTTTTCTTTGCTTGGATCAACAATGACCAAGCATTCCGGAATTCGGTTCAAGGTTCGCAGACCGTTCAAGTTGCGGTAGATCTTGCGGTACT
>JAYVHC010000695.1:0-3078 GCA_043771575.1 Planctomycetia bacterium | reverse complement strand
CACAAGCACTTGGGGCCGATCTCGCGGCCGAAAAAGCTCGGCAGGAGCCTCGCTCTCCCGACCGGTGTTTTCATTAGTCAAGACGCCAATAAAGATGTTCAGAACGGTGGCCTCGTCTTCCCGATCTGCGCGGAGTATTGCTATTGAGTCAGCGGACTGCGGAGAGTCTCGCCTACTGATATCACGCAAAGTCTAACGTCTCCGGCTGACCCAACCCCTAAGCAACAGACTTAGGCAATGGTTCACTCGAGTCCGAATAGACCGGCGGGCGGAACGAGTTGTCCGCCGAGCGATCCGAGGCGCTTCGTCGGCAAGAATCGCGGCTCGATATTGAAATTGAATGAGACATTGTCGCGACCACTGTCGACGTTGATGCCAAGTCGTATTAAGGCTGATTCTCCGATACGTGTGAGCGCGAGCGACTGGCCGATATTTCCTACGCTACTCAAGTCCAAGGCGGCGTTGCCAGAGAAGATCCATTTCTCGTTGAGTCGATAATTGACGTTGCCATTAATCACGTTGCTAGAAATCGGGCCTTCCAGCGACAGTACGCCGATGTAAGCATCAGCTCGACCAGGCCGCGAAAATTTCGCGCCCGCAGACACTGTTTTCAGGCCTTGCGAAAAGAAATCAAAATAACCATCAGACAGCAGCGTTAGGCGGTCCCCCACGTGATAGCGGAAATCGTAATTGAGCGCGCCCGCTTCTTGGCCAAAATTGTCGCGATTCGCTTGAGGAAAGAAAATCCAATCGACATCGAGCGCTACGAGGTCGACGATGCGATCCCGCCCAGGCACTCCGCGTTTCGTTTGCCAACGTTGATTGACTCCCAACCGTATCTGTGAAAGGTCATCGACAACTTCAGTACTTGATGCGGTTACCCAGCGTTGCATTCCAGTGCGCAGTGCGGCACCACGCTCGTCAAACTGCGGTGGCAACGTGCCGCCGAAAGTGTTGAAAACCATCCGCCGCCTGAAATGCTCTTGTGAATTGTCATCGAGCGGATCAAATAGTGGCAATTGATCTAAGTTCGCCGTCGAATCGGCATAAAAAAACTCTGATTCAAGCGTCACTTTGTGCGCGATACCGCGAATGTCAAGCAAGCGGCTGTCGAGGTTCGGATAAGCCCGCCAGAACGGCAGCGAAGTTTTCACTCCAGCTTGGCCAGTCAATCGTGTGATGTCGTTTTGGTTGATGTCTTCCTTCCAAAACGCAGCTTCGCCTGACAAGTAGGGAACTACTTTCCAAGCACCCAAACCGAGCGGCATACTCAACTCTTGGCGGGTTGCGGCGCGCACCCCTTCGCTATCTGTTTCCCAAGGACGTAGCTGGAACTTGGCCAAGTCCTTGGGGTCAAGCGGTGTTGATGCGACCTTCTGATGCACGTAACCAACGTTGGTGTGCTGGTTGTAAGTAAGTCGTTGATATAATAGGTCCTGCCCCAACCAATAGTGATCGATGGCTGGAAGCCGTTCGGTTTCCGTAAAGAATTCATTGACGCGAGCTTGTCCCCAGATATCGAGCATGCGGTTGCCGTTGTAGCGCCGCAGACGAAGGTCTGTAGTCAAATCCTTTTGTTGATCCCAGTCGCGCTCAAAGTACTGTTCCAGCAAGTTGCGATCACTAACCCAACCGCTCTCAGCCATAATTTCAAGGTTGGGGTTTACGAACAATCGTTGGCGTGAGAGCATTCGACCGCGCAGCTCTTTCTCGGGCGTTAGACCAATGCGATCGCGACCGAGCGTGTCGAGCCCGCTGTCCTTAATAAACCATGCGTCAGTAGTCCCTTGCCCAGGAATACCAAAGAAGATCGTTGGGCGCTGGTAATCAAACCGAAATCCGCCTGCGGGTCCGCGATCCGAAAGATAATCCGCCGACAATGTCAAGGCGGTTCCCTCGGGTCCGTCGATGCCTAGCAATTGATAAGCATCGAATTCCGAGTAAAACTGCGTCCCAAAAATGGTATCATTCTTAAATTTCAAACTTGTCAGGTAAAAGCTCGGCTTTGAAAGATTCGACGAAAATGTCGGCCAATATCCCACAGGTGCACCTCCCAAGTAAACGAAGTTGTTGGTGCTGGTCACGCGCATGTTCGTAGGGCGAGTTCTATCATCCGCAGCCAATAACGACATGTCTGATTCGCTGCGTTCATCTTCCAACCGGACTTCATTGGCCTGCATCCAGTAGCGAGGCACGCCCATGCGACTGCTCGTGATCGCAGCGCCGTAAGCCATATAGCTTTGGCGATTGCGTTGTTGAAGCACGTCGGCTTTTAAACGCAACAGACCTTGATACTGTGGAACCGGTGTGAGTATCTCCGCCGACAAAACCATCCCATATTCGCTGGATACGTTGTAGTACATCCGATCCGCATAAATGACTCGTTGCCCCTGATAGAAAACAATATTGCCATCTAGATAAAGTTCGATGGGGCGATCAGGCGTCGAAACGAAGCCGCCTGCTCCATTGGTGCCAACGTTCTTAATCCACACAACTGCATTGTCGGCTTCAAGCGTAACGCTGCCGAGTTCCAGCTGTGTGCCATCACTCTGAGCGACTTGTACGTCGCGAACAACCAATTTGAATCCGCCACGGATCTGTGCCACTGATTCGCCGGTGTTAGGGTCTGGAGCATAGGAGAAATTCAGTTCCCCCTGCCCGCGTGGCAGAAACTCGACCGACTTTGCGCCAAAGTTCGGCGACATGGTTGGTACTTGCAAAGCGACTTGCCCGGGAACTGGAAATGCCGGATCGATGCTCCTGGGCGACGGGAGAACGCCAGCTGCTGGATAGGGCTGAGAACCGTCCTCAGGGATGACTAACCCCGTTGCTGGCAACAGATTGGATGAACTCGTACTGCCGCCCGGCGTCCACTGAACCGCCCCCAGCGTAGCGGGAATTGGGGAGGGTGCATTGGCTTGTGGCAGCCGACCAGTACTCGTACCAGAAGCACGTGAACTAATCGCGGCACCAATGTTCGACGAGTTGGAATTGTCGAGCAGCGGGGGCGCGAGTACTTGGCCGCTACTACCGCCCGGCGTGAATTGAGCCGGCTGAACACTGCTCCAATCCAGGCTG
>JAYVHC010000694.1:0-4473 GCA_043771575.1 Planctomycetia bacterium | reverse complement strand
TTTGCTCAGGCATCCGCACCGACTCCGGACCAAGCTGCAGCACAATTGGCAGATGAGTTCCTGGCGTTTGATGATCGCGAAAGCAAGACCGAGTTGCTGATCGATATGGCCCGCCAATTACCAAACAACTTTGCACAGTTGAAACCCATTTGCCAAGCGGTGCCGGGGTGCATGAGCGAAGTCTATTTATTGGGTCGACCCCTGCCGTGCGCGCCTCACAAATTCGAGTTTGTGGCGGATTCGAACGCTGAAATCGTCCGCGGCTTGATCGCCGTGCTCACCACGCTGCTGTCAGGACAGGACGCAAAACTGCTGCTCGAATTCGACTTGGAATCATTCTTTAGGCGAATCGGCTTGGACCAATTCATTTCGTCCCAACGGCGCAGCGGCCTGGACGGCATGGTTCGCAACATTCGTACTCTTGCCATGGCAATTGTTCAACGGCAGGCAGTAGGGTAAGCAACTTGGTGGCTATAGCGAGACTCGATCGCAAGCTGGAAACGCTGGAAGCTTACGCGGCGATCGCAAGCTGGAAGCTTACGCCACTGCAAGTTGATATTTCAAGACACCGCCAACCCATACTTCACGCGCTTTGCCTTGCAATGTTTGGTTGAGCAGCGGGGTATTATGGTTTCGAGAATACAATAGATTCGGTGCGACCGTCCAAGACACTCGCGGATCGATAGAGACTACGTCCGCCGGAGCACCGATCGCTAAGGTGCCAGCATCGATACTGAGCATCCGCGCCGGTTGCGTCGAAAAGCAATCAATCGCTCTCGGCCAGTCGAGCTTGCCGGTCGATATTAAGTAAGTGATCGCCAGTGCCAAGCACGTATCCAAAGACGTTACGCCGAAGGGGACCGCATCCAGTTCCTGCATTTTCTTTTCAAGCGATTTCGGTTGATGCCCCGATGTGATCATATCGATCGTGCCATCGGCAATCGCTTCTAAACACAAATCGACATCCCGACGAGAACGTAGCGGCGGATTGACTTTGTAATTTGCATCAAAAGTCCGCAGACGTTCTTCGTCAAAACACAAATTCATGATTCGCGTATCGACCGTGACGATCGTTCCCCGATCCTTCGCGCGTCGGATAATCTCGATGCTGCCGGCTGTGGAGATACCGTTGAGATGTAACCGACCGCGGGTGCTTTCCAGCAACCGCAGGTCGCGAGCGGTGGCGAGATCTTCGGCCTCTGCAGGCATCGGCGCAAGTCCTAGCACGAGTTGGGTCATGCCTTCGTGCATCACACCGTCGCGCGTCAAGCTCCGGACCTCGGGGCGATCGATGATCGGTCGATTGAACATCAAGCAATACTCGAGCGCTTTACGCAGCAGCGCAGTATTGCCCATTGGCAGTGGCGAATCGCTGAGTGCAATCGCTCCCGCTTCCACCAGCGAACCGATCTCGGCCAACTCTTCACCGCCGCGACCTTTGCTCACACAACCGATCACATAAACCCGCGCGTTGTCCGCCTTAGCGGCTTTCTGCCTCACGAATTCGACGTCGCTGGCCGTGTCGATGGGCGGGTCCGTACTCGCCGAACAAGCCAGCGAAGTGAAACCGCCAGCCAGGGCTGCCATCGTCCCGGTGGCAATCGTTTCGTCTTCTTCCAAACCTGGCTCGCCCAATTCTGTGGCGATGTCAACCAAGCCGGGCGCGACAATACAACCGCCAGCGTCGACTCGGGAGCAATCCGCTGGAACATCGCCGTCTAAAGGGTCGAGGGCAGCGATGCGACCGCCGATCAGCAGCAGGCGACCGACGCGATCCAATCGCTGCGATGGATCAATGATGCGACCATTTTCGATCAGCCAACTCGTATTTCGATTCGTCTCCATCACCCCGCTCCTCCGTCCGCACCCAGCAACAGCCACAGCGCGGCCATGCGGATCGAAATTCCATTGCTAACTTGCTGCAAGATCACTGAGTGTGGGCCGTCCGCTACGTCCGGCGTCAATTCGACACCGCGATTGATGGGGCCTGGTGCCATTATCAAGATATCCGGCTTGCTCTTGAGCAGCCGCTGTGAGTTCATTGCGTACAGCAGCGCGTATTCTCGGACCGAGGGGAACGGACGCGTCGCTTGTCGCTCGAATTGAATGCGCAGCAAGTTCAATACATCGCAGCGCGGTAATATCTCATCGAGATTGTAAGCAACTTCGACGCCAAACTGCTCCCATTTCCTCGAGACCAACGTAGCCGGGCCGCAGACGATAACGTGAGCGCCCAGTTTCTTTAGCCCCCAGATGTTCGATCGAGCCGTTCGACTGTGCGCTATATCACCAACCAAAGCAACCGTTAAGCCTGCGATGTGCCCACGCTTTTGCCGAATCGTTAAAATATCGAGCAGGCCTTGAGTGGGATGTTCGTGGGGTCCATCGCCGGCGTTCAATACCGAGCAATTCAAATGGGTTGAGAGCAAATGGGAAGTGCCTGGCGTAGCGTGCCGCACGACAACTGCGTCAACTCCCATCGCCTCGATCGTTTTCGCGGTATCGATGAACGTTTCACCCTTCGACGTCGACGAGCCGCTGGATGAAAACTCAATGGTGTCCGCACCCAGGCGTTTAGCGGCCAACGAAAAACTGTTTCGCGTGCGTGTGCTATTCTCAAAAAACAAATTCGCAATCGTCCGCCCACTCAGCAACGACAGCTTTGTAGACGATGCGTTATAAGCCGCCGTAAGTTGCTCGGCGCAATCGAGCAGCGTCGTAATCTCAGCGGCAGTCAAACTTTCTAAATCCAGCAAGTGACGATGTCGCCACGCAGGAGGAAACTTAGGTTCAACAACCATCGAAGGCTCCGGTCCAAGAATTTCGGCTGCCACGCTCCATTTCCCACGACGTGCCAACCTTCGCTGCCGGATTGTAAACGATGCTGCCAACTATCGGGAGACGGCACCGTCATCTTCCAGTTTGGCCAGATGTCGCAACGGTTTCGGCAACGGAAAATGCACTTGTTCTTCGCGAATGGTTTCTAGCCGGACGCTCGCACCATAGCGATTCTTAAGCCAATCGATGGTTTCATTGACCACTGATTCGGGCGCGCTCGCTCCCGCGGTCACCAACACGCGGTCGGCCACGTGCAACCAAGCCTCGTCGATATCCTGCGGACCGTCGATTAAATACGATTGCTTGCCCTGTTCGCTCCCGAGTTCTTTAAGACGCAGACTGTTGCTGCTGTTCTTGCTACCTAGGACTAAGACGACGTCTGCCTGGTCCGTCAACATTCTCACCGCTTCTTGTCGATTCTGAGTCGCATAGCAAATATCATTCTTCGGCGGGCTCGCAATCCATGGAAATCTAGCCTTCAGCCGCTGAATGATGCGATTGGCATCGTCGACACTCAAGGTTGTTTGCGTTAAATATGCCAACTTTACATCCGGTGTGTAGTTCAACCGGTCTACGTCAGCCTCCGATTCAACCAGGACAATTGCTTCGGGGGCTTCCCCCATGGTGCCGATCACCTCATCATGGCCATCATGGCCGATTAGGATGATCGTGTAGCCACCTTTGGCGTATTTTATTGCCTCCAGGTGAACTTTGGTAACCAGCGGGCAGGTAGCGTCGATCGCGAATAGCTTTCGCTGAGCAGCGATTTGGCGAATTTCTGGCGAAACACCATGTGCCGAAAAGAGCACCGTTTGGCCTTCGGGGACCTCTTCAATTGAATTGACGAAGATCGCCCCTTTGGATTTAAAGGTCTCAACCACGTACAAATTGTGCACGATTTCATGATAAACGTAGATCGGGACGCCGAAATGCTGGATCGCCAATTCGAGACTGGTGACGGCCATGTTGACGCCGGCGCAAAAGCCCCTTGGCGCGGCCAATATAATTTCCATGATCGAACTCCTGACCTTCCACAATCGCGTTGCGAGCGAAACGCGTACAGAGCTGTAGCTCACTGAATTATGGGGCAAAACGCGATGACTTCGAATGCTGGCCATGCCATTTTTTGGGCAGATTTAGCAAAATGGGGCCCCGACAAGCCTCCGTCGGCTTTCGATTTGCCTTTCTCGCTCCAGCATTGCCGCCGTATAGCCCGCAGCCACTACGAGAACTTCACCGTAGTTAGCTGGTTTTTGCCGCGTGCCCTGAGGCAAGATTTTTACAATTTTTACGCCTATTGTCGCTGGTCGGATGACTTTGCCGACGAAGTGGAGGACCATCGCCGCCTGCCGCTGCTGAATTGGTGGCACCAACAATTGTCGCTGTGCTACTCGGGCCACCCGGCGCATCCCGTGATGCTCGCCCTCCAACAGACGATTCAGCGTCATCAAATTCCCGCCGAACCGCTCGAAGATTTACTAAGTGCGTTTCGACAAGATCAGTCGAAGCTGCGTTACGTCGACGATCGCGAACTGCTCGATTATTGCCAAAAGTCTGCAAACCCAGTCGGTCGAGTCATCTTAAAGTTTGCCAAAGCAGACAATGCGACGAACGTTGGACTGAGCGATTCGATTT
>JAYVHC010000693.1:0-2349 GCA_043771575.1 Planctomycetia bacterium | reverse complement strand
ATCCCCGAGGACAAGCCACCGCTGCTATTTGTGAAGCCTGACGACCGCTGGGAGGTTAGCGATGTATCATCACGTCGAATCGACATCGTGGAACGCTTGCGTGAGCTTGCTAGCAAGTTTCAAGAATGTCTTAATACGGGACAGCGCGAGGATCTTCCAAAACTGGAAGATGAACTCTGCAATTTGCTGCGCTAGCCAAGCGGTTGTGCTACTTCGGAGCCGGAGGCGAGCCCTCATCCGGTAGCGTCACCGTCGGTCCTTCGGACTTGGCTGCTCCAGGTCCTGGAGGAGTGCCGGCATCTGGCGTCGCTACTTGCAACGGGGTCTCGGATTTTGGTGAGTCCGGCACGGTTGGGGCTTGGGAAGTTGGCTCGGCAGGCGGCGTCTGTGGAATGGGTTGAATCGCTGCAGGTTGTTCCGAGAGGGGCTTCTTGTTGGGAAGCGGCGGTTCGTCATTCGGTGGAGTATAGGGCTTCTCAGCTAAAGCCGATTTTTTCAACATCTCCGTTAAGAAATCTCGTCCTGGATGGCGTTTTGGCCAATCTGCCACCAAGCTCATCAGCGCTGGATCTGCCATATTACCTTCGTTGATTTCGCGGAACTTTAAGAAGCTTAGTAGCGGGAAATCTTTAGGCAAATCTGGCGTTTCCAACAACCGACGGTAGCGATCAATCGCGTCTGCGACATCGTCGGCGGCATCGTCGATCATCATCGATGGAAATTTATTAAACAGTTCGTTCCATGCAAGCCAAGCCACATCGTACTTTTCAAGCGCGACGTCCAGGTCGCCTTTGTCCAGCAACTGGTTGGCAGCATACATGTTCGTGCGAGCGGTAATTGCCGAATCTTCTTGTTCCGCGTCACAGCGTGTTTTCCAATAAGCATAATTGATTTGGTTGCGATAGACTTCAACGTGTTGGATGTACTCTTGCGCGATTCTGACTTTCTCTGCGAGTTGGAAGGCTTTAACTTGAAGACCGGAAGGGAGAGTGTTGACTACTTCCTTGGGATCGATCGCCAACACCGATCTCGCTTGTTCCGCCAGCATAAGTTCATCGAAATTGCGTTCAAAATCCTCGACTTCAATCGCAGCGAGTTGCTCTTTCGTGAGCTGGCTTCGGCGGTCAGCTACCGCCTTTTGATAGGCCTCACCGCAATGAGCCTGAAATTCTTTTTCTGCTTTGAGCAAATCTTGATTTGCTTGGTCGATAATGTTAAGGGTGATCTCATCGCCGAAGGTAGTCTGAATCGTCATGTCGCCAAAAGCCTTTATACCCGCTGCAGCGCGACGCCAGGCGACTCGCGCAGGATTGTCGAGATATCCCTCGGCCTGAATACCCTCTGCGTATTTTGTCAGCCACGACGAACTCATGCGATAGAACATCAGTGGGCTGCGGGCCGGTCGCGCGTTTTCCTTTTTAACCATTTCATAGGCGCGCTCATAGTACAATCGACCCGACAACCAATTGTCTGGCTTGCTGTCGGGACCAAGTCCGTCGGCATTATTTAGGTCCATTGAAGTTTTGGCCATTTCCGCGTGGAAATTTTTGTCATTGCGATACAACTCACGGAATTGCTTCTTTTCGTCCGCAACACCCATCTTGTTCCCAAAGAACCAGCCTAGTTCGTAAGGCATCTCCGTTCGGTGTTTGTTGTACTTTGAACCTTTCACAAGGTACTCAATACCTCGTTTTACCCACTGGTAACGCTGACGGTAATCATCGAACTCGACCGAGATGTTGTAGGAAAGATTGTGAGATTGAAACTCCCAAACTTTCACGAAGTGCGGTTGCAGAACGGCGATCTGGTTCAGTGTTGCAGACAGCCGGTCCCAGTATTTTTCCTTCTTGTAGTACTCGGCTCGCTGCCATAGTATGGTTGCAGCCACACCCCGCAAGCCCAGCGTCGCCAAGCGCATCGACTCGCTGGCTGGATCGATATCCCCCAAGTCGCCTTGCCCCAGATCGTATTTGCTGCGCAATTGCGCGAGCGTTCCGCCGCGTTGGTTTTCCGAGCCGTCTTTATTGCGCACCGATGGCTTGCCCATCACATAGAGGGGTACAAGGAGTGCGACCATCGCCAGAATGTATATCAATTGCCGACGCAGAGCTACGATGTTCATGCTGCCATCTCCCGAGTCTTGAGGAAGAAATATGCGATCACGCTCGTCAAGACAAAATACCCTATCGTCATCGTTAAATGCCTTGCGACTAAGCCGCCAAAGATATCGAAGCCATACGCAACGTATTCTGACGTGTTAAAAGATCCAAACGAAGGCAGGGCATTGAACAGGGTGTACATGGTGTACATGATTCCCTGGTCTACTTTCTTGATAAACATCTCAAGAAT
>JAYVHC010000692.1:0-3927 GCA_043771575.1 Planctomycetia bacterium | reverse complement strand
CGCACGAACAAGTCTTGCATGACGTCGGTCGGGTCCATGCGTTGACGAAGCCGCCGATCGAGCCGCAGTTCGATTAGCCGTTCTAGCCGCGGTCGAAATTGCTCAAGCAACTCGCCAAAGGCCTGCTTGTCCCCTGCGCGAGCTCGAACAGTGAGCGAAGTCAATTCATCGCTACTGTTAGGTGAGGAATCTTCTTGAGGATTCATAGTTTGTACGCCATTCAAACCTCGAAAACTGGTGAAAACTGGTCACCATGAAGTATTAGTTACTAATAGCATACGTAAGCCCTGTCCGGTTTGCGAGCGAGAATTCAAAAGTAGTATTCCGCTCCGTGTCGAGTGTCATGGCTTTCTCGCGTATCGCGTTAAGCCGATCTACAAACAAAGCAGTCTGCTTTTTAAACGCGACGCCTAAGTTTTGATGCGATAGTTTACTAACCTGCTGCGTTAGCGAGAGGAACCCGCTTTGAAAATCAGCGTTTATGGCTCCTTCCCAAACATCGCTTCAGTCCAATCAAAATCGCAGTCCCATGCTTAAGCATCAGGCTGTGAATAATCCGCACGTGCCACGAGCAAGAGATCGGCTATCGACTCAAACTATTAAATTCCCACCTACGAAAGTGAGACAGCCTTAAGCCCAAAAACGGGGGGTTCTAAAAAGGGATTTAAGATATTCCTAGTTTTTCGGTCCTCTTGTCTTCGCGATTCGCGATATACAAGAGAGGTGAACAACGCCCGATGTTGCTACAGTCCCAAACTCGCGAGATCAGGAATTCCTGCTCGGAGTGCTTGTGAAACGATGGACAATTCCAAAATGCTTTTGAAGAACAGTAGCCGCGACATTGGGGCGAAGGACATCCCGAAACGGGAAAAACGGTTCCGATCGGCCTGATTCCGTGTCGCACCCAAAGCAAACCGGCGAATTACCGAGAGTAGAAAAACTGCCTCAAATTTCCGGCCACGGCTGGCCCTCGGAACGGTTGCAGACAACTCTCTACAAAATTAACAGCTCTTACATCCACCGAAAATCGTTGAATAAAATAAGCCACCAAATCATGTTTCTAAGTCAAATCGATAAATGGAAAAATCGCCCTCGCTGCAATCGCAATCGACGGGTTCGTCGCCGGAAGTTCGCGATCGAGTTGCTTGAACATCGTAGACTGCTCGCCATCGTGACCTGGGACGGTGGCGCGGGAACTCTTAATTGGACAGACGCGAACAACTGGGATAACAACGTCATTCCTGCCACTGTCGACAGCGTCGTAATTCCCGATTTGGTGGGAACTCCAACCATCCTATATGGAAGCGGGACTCGAACTGTAGCCAGTATCCAAACGGCAGAAATAGTATCCGTTACGGGTGGTTCGCTCAGTATCAATGGGAATCTAACAGGTGTAGGCAGTCTTCGAGTTGCTGGAGGAACTCAAGCGTTCTTGGGAACGAATTGGGTGAACACATCGACCCTTGTGCTCAGTTCCGGCACACTGAATCTTGGTGGCAACTTTACTCAATTCAACCTTGGTAACGCATCGCCCGTCGTAGGCCAAGGAACGTTTACGCGATCGGGAGGGACAGTCAATCTAACTGGAACGCTCACAGGCAACTTGACGCTCAATGCGGCCACAGGAGCTTGGACCTACGGAGGCGGAGGTCGACTAAAGGACGGAACACTCGCGACCGACACGCCGTTCGTTTGGGCTGGTGCGTTCACATTGGACAACTACGTGATCTCAACCGGTTCGGTCATGCGACAGATCAGCAATGGCAGCAGCCGACTCACCATCGTAAACGGCTTGACCATCAACGGTGAGCTCCAAATGGGCTTGGGTACCACGTTTGGAAGTGCCGAGTTCGGCAGTAGTCAGACCATTGGCGGTACCGGAGCTATCGTGTTCGGCGACAATACGAGCAACACGTTCACCACGACCACTAGCGGATTTACGGTTACGTTCGGAGCAAATCTCACTTTGCGTGGCAAGTCCGGACGACTGACGTATGGCTCTGGCGTTAATTACATTCTGCAAGGCCTCGTTCAACCGAACGTTGCTGGTGGTGTCTTAACCATTGAATCGACAACGCTTTCAAACACGGGTCGAATCGAACCGATCAATGGATCAACCGTTAACATCTCGCTCGGAACATTTACCAACAATGGCCCAATCAACGTATCGAGTAGCAACGGAGTGAGCATTCTCCCAGCCAGCTTTACCAACACGACTGCGATCACAGCAACTGGCGGTACGTTAACGCTGGGTGGAGCATGGAGCAACACGGGAAGCATCAGTGTGACCAGTACATCGGTCACCTTGGCGGGGTCGTTCACACAATACGGCATGGGTGCAGCCGCCCCAGCGATCGGTCAAGGGACATTCACTCGCAGCGGTGGGACCGTGAACTTAACAGGGACACTAACTAATACTGGAACCACGCTTACATTCGATAGTGCGAACAACGGCCTGGGTTCTTGGAATATGGCAGGCGGAACCATCGTTGGTGGAAGCATTGCTAGCGTCGGTCTTTCGCGACTGCAAATTCTAGCGACGATGACGGGCAATCTAACTGGCGCAACCATTAGCGCGAACAGCCAAATTCAGGTCAGTGGGGCGTTAGTCATCCGCAATGGCTTAACCAATAACGGAACCATAAATGTCGTAAGCGGAGGCGTTTACCTGACCGGCAGCCAAGCAATCCTTGGCAACGGGGAGTTCATATACACTAGTTCCGGGAGGTTTCAGCTCGATGCAACTAACACAACAGCGACGATAGGTCCAGGTCAGACAATACGAGGCGGCGGGATCACTTTTGCGGCAAGCGCGGCCAACACCTCGCTTACGAATGAGGGAACCATTGCGGCGGATGCCGTCGGGGGCTTCAACATCGGTGATTCGGCAAGCTCTAGAATCGCCACGATCATTAACGCGGCATCCGGTGTAATTCGTGCGAGTGCTGCTGGCAGCCAAAGCTCCATTACATCGGCTAGTTTCTCGAATGCCGGTATTGTGTCAGTATTGAACTCCGCCGACATTACCATTGCGCCGTCCGCAGTGTTCACAAATTTCTCCAGCAACTCCGTCAATGGTGATGTGACATTTGGAACACTGACCGGCGGCGCGTTCGAAATTCAGGCCAATTCCATCTTGCGTCTTGTGCCTATCGACCCGAGCAAACGGTTTCGCGTAACGAGCTTGAATGCCAATCTGTCCCTGGCAGGCGCAAATTCGAATTTCTTCGGCGGCAGTAGAAACATCAACCTAAATTCGACCTTTGATGCACTGGGAAGTTTAGTTTCGATCGGTACTCTCGGCAATCTTAGTATCAGTTCAGGACGAGAGTTCGCTCCTTTCGGTGTTATCACCAACAGTGGGCAACTAACGATCGACAGCAGCGGCAAATTTGGAGCCGCTCAAAGCTCGCCCAGTACAAACCTTGGAGTCGTAAGCAAATATACGGCTGAGGGCAATGCAAACGACGCAGTCGGTACAAATAACGCGACACTCGTCAATGGCCCAACCTTTGGCGCGGGAATCGCCGGGCAGGCGTTTGTGCTTGACGGCGTGAACGACTACGTATCGATACCGGATAATCCAAGTTTGCGATTGCCCAACATGAGCATTGAGGGTTGGTTCAAATTCAATTCTGATCCGGGCATAAGCGATCGATGGATTTTCAGCAAAGCACTCGGAACCAGTTCTCAAGATTCCTATCGTGTCGCTTATTCCAATGGTAAAATTTCGTAACCGTTCACGGGTTTGAAATTGATCGTGCGTAGATTTTAGCGATTTTGTATGTTTCCTGCATGGTGAGCAAGGATACATTATCGCGGATCTGTGAAGGCTTGTGGAAAAGCAAGCCAAGCAGATCTCTGCGCTTTCCCAGGAAGTCGCCGAGCTCAAGCTACAACTGGCAAAGGCCAACAAAGACTCTTCCA
>JAYVHC010000691.1:0-3300 GCA_043771575.1 Planctomycetia bacterium | reverse complement strand
CCGCGCACAGGCGCAAGAGCGAGCTGCCGACCTGGCGGATCACCTTGCGTTGTTGCGGCCAGACTATCGCGAAGTTATCGTGCTACGCAACCTGCAAGGGCTCACTTTTGATGAAATCGCCACACGCATGGAACGCTCTGCGGGGGCTGTCCGCATGCTTTGGCTGCGCGCGATCGACCGTTTTAAGGCCACCTATTCGCCGTCTCGAGAAACCATTTAGACTTCAGCTTGTAAAGTAGATTGTAGAACGATTGTCCTCAATCGTTTCGGAAAGCTCTCTGGCTCACTTGAACGTTTTCATCCGTTTGAAAAATGCGCGTTGACTTCGGACTGTTGTCCTTCGGCAGAACGGTTGGGGACAACCGTTCTACACTTTTTATCAGCCCAGGCGCTGTCGGGCTTTATTCCAAGATCGGAACCTTGTAGCCGAGCGCTCCGATGGCTTTACCAGCGGGTAAGCCCTTGTAGTTCTCGTGACACAATGTGCACTTGTCCATCACGACGGGAATTGCTGTCGCAGCCAACAAGTATTGTTTTCCTTCCTCGGTGATCACTTCGTCGTACGCAGGTTGACCCGCAAGTAACTTGGCAACCGCTCGTTTTTCAAAGCCCGCTTTCGGTGCGTTGGCGGGTTCGTACGGATCACCGGTCGCGTCCAGCAAACGCACTTCATGCCATCCCTTTTTCTTGACCGTATCGAACAGAGCTTTAAATGCACTTCCCGCCGGCAGTGATTCCTTGCCGTCGACATAGTGAGTTGTAATCAAGACTATGCTGGTCTTGTAAATATCGTCCAACATTCGAACTTCGCGCCGTGCACGTTCAACGGGAGTTAATTTCTGCGGCGGATCCGCCGCTTGCCCCGGGTGGTTCGCAAGAAAAAAAGAGATGGCAACCAAGCCACCGATGGTTGCCAAGCTGACCAATTTTGTGCAATTCAAAATGATGCTCCTTTGATAGACCTGCGAAATAGGATTGATGGGCTCAGTTTAAGAACATTAAAACAGGATGTCAATATCCTCTTTTGGTGATTAGAATGGTTTGCGCATCAATTCTGGTCCAGCCAGCACGCGCTTAAACCGGTTATATTAAACGACGGGTCCTGCCTTTTCGCAAACGGCCGGCACACGACTTACGCGGATGCAGCCTTTCGAGTGGGGCATTAGGTTAGGATAGGCAAAACCATAACTACGATCTCAATTTATTTAACGACGGTGATGTGAGCCACTGATGCCAGCGGATGATGACACACAGTCCTCCAAGCCGAGAGAGCTAGACAGCGATTTGACGCACCGTTCAAGTAGTGGCGTTCTGCTCAATATCGGAGATCAACTTGATCAGTTCAATATCCGGCAGCTGATTGGCAAGGGCGGTTTTGGAGTGGTCTATCTGGCGTATGACAAAACGCTGCATCGCGATGTCGCATTGAAAGTTCCGCATAGCGCGACGGTCGATGGTAGTAAATACGCAACCATGTATTTGGATGAAGCCAGGGCCATCGCTGCACTAGACCATCCCAACATCGTTCCCGCCTACTACGCAGGCTCGACGCAAAAATTCGCTTGCTACATCGTTACGAAATACATTCCAGGCCAGCATCTTGGCAAGTGGATCCAAGCCAGCACGGTGAGCTTCAATGAAATCGCGAAAATAGTCGCCTTAATCGCAGACGCGCTGGCGTACGCGCACGGCAAGGGCATCGTGCATCGCGATATCAAGCCCTCGAATCTCTTAGTCGATGCAAATCAAGTTCCCTATATTGCCGATTTCGGTTTAGCCCTGCGTGACGCGGAACAAGATGATGCGATTGCCTACGTTGGTACTCCGCCCTATATGAGCCCCGAACAAGCGCGCGGAGAAGGACATCGCGTGGATGGTCGGTCGGATATCTTTTCGCTGGGAATTGTGTTCTACGAAATGCTCGTAGGAGAGCGACCATTTCAAGATTCGAACCGCATAAATTTGTTTCAAAAAATCCAATTTGAAGAACCGCTGACGCCTAGGCAATTGCGGCGCAGCGTCCCCGTGGAGCTTGAACGAATCTGCCTTAAATGCCTTGCGAAATCGGTGCAGGATCGCTACCGATATGCGTCGGAATTGGCTGAAGACCTCAAGACTTTTGTGAGTCGGCAATCGAATCACGTAGCCAAGGGAGCATCGAATCGATCCGAAACCGAACTTCCCACAGCATTCCAAGATCCCGAGCTTTTTTCCAAGCCGGCTGATGGCGAGCCGACAGTTGATCTGTCGCAAAATGCTCACAAGAGTGAAGCGCGCGAGCCGACTGGCTCTAAAGAGACCTTGATACGCATCGTACCCAAGGGGCTCAGGTCGTTTGATTTCCGCGACGCCGAGTTTTTTCTGCAACTGCTTCCAGGACCGCGAGACCGCGATGGCATTCCGGAAGTGATTCGTTTTTGGAGGTCTCGCATAGAACCGAATCCGCAAGAGGCCTCACCACCCGTGGGCGTCTTGTATGGCCCCAGCGGCTGTGGCAAATCTTCACTGGTGCGGGCTGGCATCATGCCGCGACTATCGAGCCACGTGAACGCGCTTTACGTCGAAGCGACGGCAATCGACACTGAGCAAGCGATCGTCGACCTACTCAGTCAACAGACGGATATACCCGCGCTGTCGCAGCATCGCTCCGCTGGCGAACAACTGGTGCACGCCTTCACCTGGATGCGACGCAATGCTCAGCGCAAGACGGTGATCTTTATCGACCAGTTTGAACAATGGTTGTTTACGCATTCAGATTTAGAAAAACAGTCGCTCACTTTGGCGTTACGGCAGTGCGATGGAGTGAACCTACAATGTATCGTGATGGTGCGCGATGATTTCTGGATGGGACTTACGCGCTTGATGCAGTCGCTCGACTTTACGATCGCTGAGCATCAAAATGCAATGGCTGTGGATCTTTTCGACAAACGCCATGCAAAGAACGTTTTGGCGATGTTCGGCACAGCTTATGGACGGTTGAGCGAGAATCCTGAAAAGATTTCTGCAGCCGAGCATCGCTTCCTCGACTCCGCCATCAACTACTTATCGATGGATGGGCGGGTCGTGTCTGTGCAACTCGCCCTGTTGGCCGAAATACTTAAGAGCCGGCCCTGGAACAACCGTGAGATTTCTTTCGAAGATGGCGGACTTGGATTGGGTGTTCGTTTTCTGGAAGACACATTTGATTCCGACACCGCACAGCGACGTCATAGTATCCATGCGGAAGGTGCCTCGCGGCTCTTGCGTCGCTTGTTGCCAGAATCGGTGTCACGAATTAAGGGCGTTTTACATTCCGAGCGG
>JAYVHC010000690.1:0-8749 GCA_043771575.1 Planctomycetia bacterium | reverse complement strand
CTGTTAATCCTGTATATCCATGTTCGCTTCTCCGGTTGTGTCGACTGGTGATAGTTATGCTAGTTTACTTATGTTCAGGTGCTTAGGTTAAAGTGAGCGACTTTGGGCGGGACGGCTTCGGTCCGTAAAGAAAGAACATACAGGGTAGCGAAATGTTGAACAATAATGAAATGTTGAACAGTAATATTGTGTATGCAGCGCGGCCCGCAGTGAGTCTGGCTATCTTGCTGTTCGCGGTTTGTGCGAGCAACTCAATTGGAGCAGCGGACCATGTCAAACGTGTTCCGTGGCGGTCGGGGTTTGTTGGTTCGCCCGAGCCGCCATTGCCTCTGGTTCTGGAGCGCGCGTTTCCGAAGCTGAGTTTCATGGGGCCGATATCGATTAACCGCATGCCGAGCAGCGACCGGATGGTAGTGCTTGAGCAGAACAATAAGATCTGGTCCTTCGTCGCGAGGGAAGATGTAGCGCAAGCGGAGCTGTTGGTTGATTTTGCTAAGCAACGACCGTTGTGTGGAAGACTTGAGGGACGCGATCAAGGGAACATCGCACTGTACTCGATTGCTTTCCATCCACGGTTTGCTGAGAATCGTTTTGCTTACGTATGCTATGTGTCCGACGCAAAGGACGCTCAGAAAACACATATCTCGCGGTTCACGATCGATCGCCATGAATCTCCACAGTTACTAGTCGACTCCGAAGTTGAATTGATCACTTGCGATGGCGGTGGTCACAACGGATGCACGCTGTTATTTGACAAGTTCGGCTATCTCTACATCTCAATCGGTGACTTGACGGAGCCATCGCCACCGGATCGTCTAAATACTGGACAGGATATCAGCGATCTTTACGCTTCGATTTTGCGCATTGATGTTGATCACGCGGATGCTGGTCGCAACTATTCCATCCCCTCGGACAACCCGTTCGTGAAACTGAAAAGCGCGCGGCCGGAAGTTTTTGCATACGGCTTGCGGAATCCCTTTCGCATGTCGATCGATCCCGTAACGGAGGATATATGGGTCGGCGATGTGGGCTGGGAAGCTTGGGAGATGGTTTATCGTATTCGCTCGGCCGGCAATTATGGTTGGGCCATCAAAGAAGGACCGGGCGATGTCAAGCCTCAAAAACCTGGACCGACTCCGATCTCGCCACCTGAGATAGCGCTCGGTCACAATGAAGCGGCATCGGTAACTGGCGGCTTTGTTTATCGCGGCAAGAAGCATGCCGAGATCAACGGAAAGTATATCTTCGGTGATTGGATCACTCGCAAGTTTTGGGCGGCTAGTTTCGATGCGCTGCGAGTCACAAAGCTGGAAGAGATCGCGGTGGGGCAAGTCAAACCGATTTGTTTTGAAGTCGATGCTGATGGCGAGTTACTGATCTTAGAATACAGCGAGGGGAATCAAGCGGGAGGCATCTATCGATTTGCTTTGAATCCTGCAGCAAAGGCGAGCACAGAGAGGTTCCCGAGGGCTCTGAGCGCTTCGGGTTTGTTCGCCGACACAGCCATGCACACCTTGGCACCAGGCGTGGCGGGCTATCGCATCAACGCGCCGATGTGGGTCGATGGCGCGAAACCAGAATACATGCTTGCAATTCCTGGCGAAGAGGCGGCGGTGTTCTATCAGAATCCGCACAAGACGTTCAATTGGTTCAATACGACTGTCACGCTACCGCTGGGGACCGTGCTGGCCAAAACCCTTTCATTGCCAATCGACTATCGAAAACCAGAATCCACACGTCGCGTGGAAACGCAAGTTGCATTCAAGGACTCACAGGGCGAATGGCAGTACTACAGCTATCGCTGGAACGACGCTGGCACCGATGCAGAGCTTGTGCCGGCTAGAGGCGCACAGCAAGCGATTGCCATCCAAGAAGTGACCGGGCTTCGCAATTTGAATTGGCAATTTGCATCGCGTTCACAGTGCCGAACATGCCATACGCCTTGGACGGGTGAGACCAATGGCTTTATCGAAGCACAGTTGCGAAACCCGCGTGCGCAGACGGACGCGTGGCGACAACTCGCGGCCGGAGGCTGGTCAAAGCTGAATGAAAAACCCGAACCGTTAGGCGACGAGTTTTACTCCGCTTTGGTTGATCCACACGATGACTCGCAGCCGCTTGATCGACGCGCTCGATCATATTTGCATACCAATTGCGCTCACTGCCATATGAACGGCGGCAACGCGTCGACCGTATTTGAAACGTTGTTCAATAAGCCATTATCGCAAACCAAGATGCTGGTTTCAAAGCCCATGCGGGGCGATTTCGGATTGAAGGAATCGCAAATCGTGATGCCAGGGGAGCCGACACAGTCGGTGTTGTTCTTCCGCATGGCTAAGTCGGGGACAGGGCGCATGCCGCACATCGGTTCGCAACTGTCCGATGCGGCCGGCGTACGATTGATTGGGCAGTGGATCGCGAGTTTGCCCAAAAACAAGGAACACTTAGCCGCGCTCGACGAATTGTGTGGTCCAACGGTGCGCAGGGACGATGAGCAAAGGTTAAAGGCTGCTCGCGAGTTGCTCGGCAGCTTGGATGGCTGCATCGAGCTTTCGTCGGCGCTGGCGGAGCAGCGTGTGCCAGCTGGGTTGGTACATTCGATTGTGAGTGAAGCCATGAAACTGGACGACGCGGCGCGCAGAGAGTTGATCGAGCCCTATGCGGCAGCCGATCAGCAAGTGCTTCGGCTTGGTCCCAATCTGGATGTTCCGCAGTTGCTTACTGTCGAAGGGGATGCCGCCAAGGGCGAAAAATTGTTTGCGACGGGCGTTGGTCAGTGTTCGCAGTGTCATCGCATCGGCAATGTTGGCAAAGAGGTCGGGCCAGACTTGTCGCGTGTGGCTGACAAGTTGAAGACTCGCGAGAAGATTTTGAATAGCATCATCGACCCCTCTGCTGAGATTGAGGACAAGTATCGCGCCGTGACGATCCTGACCTCAGATGGGCAGACGCGGGTCGGTCGTGTGCTCAGTCGCGATGGTCAGCAGGTCACGCTTCAGGACGCTGAAGGCAAGCTGACCGAGGTCGCAACGGAGGACATTGAGCTTGAAAAACCGGTAACAAATTCACTGATGCCGCAGCAACTGCTCGCACCCCTTACTGCCGAACAAGCGGCGAATCTGCTAGCCTACCTATCTACTCTTCGGTAGCCTCACTTTTGGATTTACGATAGCGATGCTCCTGCGGAGAATTGCAAAAGCTATGAAAACAATAGCAACGCTGATGATGCGAAGATCGATCGCAATTTGCATCGCTGTATCTGGGTCGCTGATCTGTTGCGGAATGCTTGCGCCCCACTGCGTCCTGGCCGAGTATCCGCAAGACGAGCGAGCCTATCCGGCTCGCGGTTACGCTTGGGAAAACAACACGCTCGGCATGGAGGATCGCGTGCCGCTGCCGTGGACACCCCTGCGTAGCGACGGTGACACAGTCGAATGTTGGGGGCGGCGTTATGCCTTTGGAAGTGGGGCGTTGCCGGAGCAGATCACTAGCCAGAATCGGAATCTCTTCGCCGCGCCTCCGACGATCGAATGGCGAGTAGATGGACGCGATGTGCCGACCCAGCGTGGCGGCAAGGTGGAACAGGGCCTTGCTGCAGGGCACAGAAACGTGCGCACTTGGGAATCGAAAACAGGTGCACATCGGGTGAGTATCACGACCTCGCTGGAATACGATGGATTTCTCCATGTATCGTTGCGTCTCGAGCCGGCGGGTAGCGCGACCATCGAGCGGCTCTGGCTGGAGTTTTCCCTGCCCCGGGAGCAAGCGCTTATGCTAAACCGTTTTGAGGAGTACAACTTCCAAGCCCAGCATGTGAACCACGACAATGTGCTGGGCACCGCAAGCCGTCTGGATCGGCCCACAGCCATGGGATTCAACCCTGCGGTATGGATCGGTAATCATAAGGTTGGTCTGGAGTGGTCATGCGAGTGCAATGCCGGTTGGGCTCCCATGAAATCCGCCGATGCGATTCAGATCGTACCGGGCAAAGATCGCACCGCGTTGAAGATCAACGTCATCACGCAACCGCGCCGCGTAGATGTGCCGTTCGAATTGAGCTTCGCACTTGTGCCCACTCCTGTGAAACCTCGTGCGGGCGATTGGCGACGCTGGCGATTGACCACTGCCATGAGCGAAACGGCGGGCTTTGCAGAGGAAGATCGTGTCTTCGGCTTTGCGATGGGCCTGCCGGTGAAGTTTCGCGGGCTGCCAGGGATGTCACCGCGTTCCGAAAACAGCCCCGCTGAGATTGAGCATCTGCGTGCTCTGGCTATGACCAACCACGCTGGCTTCATTCCCTACGGTGCATTTTATGGAATGCCTGCGCTGCTGCCCGACGGCGAGTGGAAGCACTACGCTGCCCGGTGGCGCGTAAATCTAAAAGGTGCCTCGGAGGCGAATGTCAATTGGGGCAACAGTCTCGGCCTACCCCCAGGCGCCGAATCGCTGATCTATGTATGCCCTTCGCAGCGCAGCTTTCAAGATTTCCTCGTCTGGCAATACGTTCAGGCAATCGAGCAGGAACATATCAACGGCGTCTATTTTGATATTTCCGCCCCGAATTACACTTGTGCGAGCCCCGACCACCAGCATGCAGGTCCACGCGAACCTGGCTGGCAGTATTTCCCGTTTTTCTCGCAGCGTCGTCTGCTGCAGCGTCTCTATATCGCTTGCCGCGATCGCGATCCCAGCTTCCTCATCACCCAACACTGCGCCATGCAATCTGCGGTCACCTCTACTTTCACGGATGTCGTGATCAAGGGGGAGGCGCTGAATCGCACGTTCAAGCAAAAGCACTATACTCCCGCCGTGGCGCAGACTGACCCAACGGCCTACGTGCCCGACTACGGCAAGCTCCCGACCGACTACTTCGAGGTACACTTCACCCCGCAGCAAGGCCCAGTACTCATGCTTCTGCCGCAAGTAGTGAAGACGAACGAAGAGCTCATGCGTCGCCAACCGGAGTTAAACTCGCGTTACACTCGCAGCCTGCTCGCACGGGCTGCCGTGTGCGATGTGCCTGTAATGAAATCCCACGCCGACTACGCTCTCTGTTCCTGCGTCGAACGCGCGCAGTTGCTTTCTGGTATCGTCGGCGCCGCAGCCTTCCACGGTCCATGGGATGCTGGAAAGTACCTCACCTGCAGCGGAAAGAGTATTAGTGTAGGCGTCTATTTCAAACCCACAAACGGAAGTCTCGCGCTGATCATCGCCAATCTCGGCGAGGTCACCGCGCAGGAGACCATTACCCTCAATCGCGCTGCGCTGGCAACCGAAGGAATCGCACCCGCTGCTCGCGCCCGAGTGATCTCAGTCTTCACCGGCGAGGAATCGAACATCGCTGGTGACGCCCCGATCCCTATCGAACTCGAGCCAAACGATATGAAGATCATCGTGTGGGAATGATGGGGAGTAATGTTATTTCGCGTTTCGTTTAAAGTAATTGTTGCTTTGCTAAGCATCGACGATGGTTTAGAATACTTTGTTCCAAAAATCTTAATCTAAAATGTCCAATTTCCAGGTACCAGAATGCTCTCTGGACACCGATCAAGTGCTTACTTTTCGCAGGTCTGAGGAAGCCGAGGGCAAAAGACTTATCGAGCCAGTTGACAAAGGAAGGCTATCAGTTTTTCTCGATGAATTTATGTTGGGAGAAGTTTGGTTTAATCAGACGGAAGGAGGTCTAGTTAGCAAGGTGAAAGCATGATCCTGGTCATTGGCGATGGACCAAGAGACTCGGTTGCATTGCCGAATCTTGTTTTCCGATTGCTGAACAAACGCGTCGCGTGTCACTTCGAAGATTGGCACAAGTATTCGCATCTACAGGGCCGCGGTAAGGGTACGATCTGACCATGAGTCGAATGCACGGGTTAGCATTATTGCTTGCTGCCAGCTCTATTTAGCAGGTCCCTACTTTTAGGATATTCGAATGGATCGTAGTCGGATTGAGGTTTATGCAGCGGGTGGGCAGCAACTGATTGAGGCTTATCAAGGCTTGACCCGTGCGCAATTGTTTGCGGAGCCTGTACTTGGGACTTGGTCGTTACATCAGATTGCTATTCATATGCTGGACAGCGACTTGATCGGTTCGGATCGCATGAAGCGGATCGCCGCGATGGATAAGCCGCTGCTAATTGGTTACGACGAGAGTGCGTTCGCAAGGTTGCCAGGCGTTGAGCAACTGGACGCGATGGCGGCTTGTCGTCTGTTCGATCAAAACCGCCAAATGACGGCGACGATTCTGCGGGCTCTGCCAGAGCCGGCTTTTGAGCGCTGGGGTATTCATAATGAAATTGGTCGCGTGACACTGGCGGAGATGGTCGACAAGTACATCCATCATTTGGAAGGTCACTTGGAACATGTTGCCAAGAAACGTGTCATCGTGACCGCCACGTAATTTGGAATGGGATTTGCTCAGAAAAGTTGACGCTTTGGGCTAAGTGTAAAAATACTAAACTACCGAGCGGCATGCTTGTTCTTTTTTTTGGAGCGCGGGCGTCTCGCCCGCAGAACCTGCCAGTCGACCAACAAGGGCGGGATGAGGCTGCAAGTACGGAAACACGGAGCGAGATACAAATGGCAAAGACGAACGGAAGTCGCAATCGCATCAAGATGAAATTGCGACGAAGCAGCAAAATTGGCTCGGCTCCTGGGACGGTAAGTACAGACCCGAATGCGCAAGCGACCAGCGTTCGCGTGCTGTGCTACAGCCCGAACACGATCCACGAGCAAGCACTGACATCGGTCAATGAATTGCGCGGCATTTTGAACAAGTGGCCGATGATCTGGATCGACGTCGCGGGCTTGGGCACGGCTAGCACGATTTTGCAACTGGGCGAGATGCTCAGCTTGCATCCACTCGCGCTCGAAGATGCGGTCAATGTGCATCAGCGGTCGAAGGTCGACGCGTTTATTGATCACTTGTTCATCGTTGCACGGATGTGTAATCCGGGTGAAGGCCACGTTACGGAACAAGTCAGTTTCTTCCTCAAAGCGGGCGTATTGATCACCTTTCAAGAGCGCGCGGGTGATTGTTGGGATCCGGTGCGCGAGCGGATACGTGCTGGGCGCGGGAACTTGCGGACCTCTGGGGTGGATTATCTCGCCTACGGGTTGCTTGACGCGGTGGTCGACAGTTATTTTCCTGCGGTGGATTCGATCGGTGAGCAACTGGATAGCTTCGACGAACAACTCGACAAAATGGACAGCCAGGCTCGTTATCAGGGACTACACGAAGTCCGACATCAGTTGTTGGGGCTGCGAAGGTCGATCCGGCCGCATCGCGACATGATCAACGAGTTGATTCGCGATGATCTACCGTTAATCAGTATTGAAACACGAGTCTTTCTGCGAGATTGTTTTGATCATGTGATTCAGTTGTTGGATCTAGTGGATACTTACCGCGAGCTGACCGCGGACCTACGCGAATACCAGATGTCGTTGAACAGTCATCGGATGAATGAGATCATGAAGGTGCTGACGGTGATCTCGACGATCTTCATGCCGCTGAGCTTCATTGCTGGCTTATACGGCATGAACTTTGACAATTCGCCGTGGAATATGCCGGAACTGCATTGGCGGTATGGTTACTTTTTCGCGCTTGGGCTCATGTTTACCGCCGTGATGGGAATGCTCTGGTACTTCCGTCGCAAAGGCTGGTTTTGAAGCCCCGCATTTAACGCGTTCTCGTCGCCGCAGGCGGCGAGAACGCGTTAAATGCAGGTGCGTGCGGGAAGTGGGCGCTATGTCAAGCTTGCCAACCTTGGCTTCCTGCCAGGCTTGACTCGTATTTTCCCAATCAAAACACGGCAATAATTGAAGTTCTCAATAACAGCCTTCCCCAGTGGCAAGGTTTCGTTATCAATCGACTGAACTGACCGCATCTGCTTGACTAGTTCATCGTGATTCACGTGTTTCCAACGAACCTGATCCGGCGGAAAGCCCGCCAGATCAATGATCTGCTGAGCAGTAGCATCCCAACGTTTGCCATTATTGCACATTACTGCGCAAACCACTGGAATGTAGCCGTCGCGGATAGGAGAGCGAATATCCTCAATCTTTGCAGTCAAAAGATCATTAGTTGCAATTGTCGATCTTGGGTCAAAAATGGACTGAATTGCCTGCTTAGCCTTCTCGATCCCAGTTTGAGGAAAAGCATTTTCACCTGCCGTGACAGGTTTGTACTTTCCTTGAAAGAGCGTGACTAAGAACTCACCGTCTTCAACGGATGCGATGTGTAACGCATCGATACCGAAGTCATTGCCTCCTTCAGTCAGACACTCGAGTGCTTCTTCCTTACGCAATCCAAGCGTTGATTGAGCGACCATTAATGTGAATGCGGCAGAGTTCGCCTTGTTTTCATCGTTCCGGATGTTGAGCCCTTCGGCGAACTCTTCTTATAGATCCGCAGCAAGCTGTCGAACTCGAGTATCGACAATTCCTAGATTTATGCTCATCGGGTCCTCTTCCTAGCGTTTTGCTTAAATTCAATTGTGTAGTGAAGGTTGTTGTGGCTCTTACTTCCCGAACCAACGCGGCTGGAAGCCACGTCTACTCCAGCCGCGTGCAACAAACGAAGCAAGCGATCCGTCGCGGGATCTTCGCCTCGGACCGAAGGAACGCAAACGATACCGTCATCGTCCATGAACTCGTCGAGCTCGCTGCATCGAGCAACTAGATCTCGTGCTCGTGGGCTAAGTCGCATCTCGCTATCTAATTCCGCTGGCCAACGATAACCGAGTAATCGTGC
>JAYVHC010000689.1:0-6208 GCA_043771575.1 Planctomycetia bacterium | reverse complement strand
CGAATCCAACCGCAGTCCGCCTTTAACCTCCTTGGCGGAGTGGCATTCATAGCAACGCTCGACCAAGAGAGGCCGAACGCTTTTCTCAAAAAATTCAAGCTGCTCGCGTGTTGGCCCAGCCCCCGCAGCTGGCTGAGCATCAGTTCGCTCCGTCGCAAACATCGTCAATGCTAAGAAAGCAAACGCATATATCGCGTTATATTTGTGTCGCGAAAGCCACGCATTGGAATAATGGATCATGATGACTCAAGGCGGGAATGGGAGTTCATCGCCGCAATTTGGTGGCATATGAGCCGATCTGCGGATTATTGATTATAGCCCAAAACGTCCTATATGGACAGCGCCACTTTGAGAGACTGATTCAGTTGCAAACTCCTTGAAGTACTTCCGCCCTCGCACTTTCCTTAACTAACATGCTGACACAATCAGCTCGTGCTTTTCATTTGCGGCGCGGTTCGACCAGCCCGCAATCAAGCATCCAGCAGCTCAGGTGATTTTGGCTCCGGCGGCAATGCCTCTTGGATCATTTTACCGACGTGCAACAGAATATCTTCGCGATAAGCGGCGGCAGTGAGCTTGATGACTCCTGGGACTCTTCGTTCGCGTACGGTTTCGGAACTGCAATGAACGACAAGTGAAGGATGTCCTGTCAAGTTCGTAAGCGTCAGATCGTCGCCGCCAAGCACAACATCGACCGCAGACAATTTCTGTTGCGTCTCAGTAATCAATTGGCCGCGCAGGCGATTGGCTTGAAGGAAGTGTATGGCTGTCACAAACTGAGCATTGCGAAATGTGCTGCCCCACAAGCCGTAATTGGCTGTTCGATCTGAGCGGTAGGGTGTCTCAAAAACTGCGGCCGCTTCGACGCCCAACATCACGCTCAGCGCTTCAACAGGAATCTCGCTCTTGAGGTCGATCGACTTGGTCTTCGCGCCCATTGATCTCAGGTAGTCCAAAGCCGCTTGCTCGGTCGTGTTCAGTGTATCGTCGGTGAGTCCAATGGTTAATTCCGAGAGTTTGCGCTCAATGGGCCATCGAAAGGCTCGCTCCACAACTGACGGATCCTTGCCGTCGGTGCCCAGTAGTGAACCGAAGACGAGTGCCAAGTCGTCGACGTGCCTCGCAATGGGACCGATCTTATCCATCGACCAAGCGAGTGGCATACAGCCAGCTCGACTGATGCGTCCAAAAGTTGGTCGCAAGCCGCTCGTGCGGCAGCGGCGACACGGCGAGATAATACTGCCTAGAGTCTCACTGCCGAGGGCAAACGTTGCAAGTCCCGCAGCCACGGAAGCTGCACTTCCTGCTGAGGAACCACTGCTCCCTTGTTGACTATTCCACGGATTGCGAGTCATACCGCCGAACCACTCATCCCCCCAAGCCAACGCTCCCAATGTCACCTTGGCCATTACGACGGCACCTTCGTCAGCCAATCGAGTCGCAACGGTTGCTGTGTTGGGTCGGACCTGATCTTTGAAGGGTTCCGCTCCCCAAGTTGTCTTCCAGGGTGGCATCGCGATGAGGTCTTTCGCGACCCACGGAATGCCATCGAGGACACCGCGCGAACGGCCTTCGGCCCGGCGCTGATCTGAAGCCCCGGCTAGCTGCAACGCATGTTCTTCCAGCAGCGTAACAACACACTTCAGGAACGGATCATAGCGCTTGAGCCTAGCGAGATACAACGCAGTCAACTCGCGACTAGACAGCCGCTTCGTCGCCAGCAGGCTTGCTTGTTGTGCGATCGACGTGAATGCCAGTTCGTCAGGAGCCGACGATTTTAGATTCACATCGACTGACCAAGCGACTTGAACTTGGCTAGGTGATTTCGGCACGGATCTGCCGGCGATATCGGCGCCCGCGGCTTCGTAAAAAAAGTCGGGTCGAAAAACTTGTGCCGGCGGGGTGTCGACATCGATCGTTATCTTGCGAATGCCCGCGGCACTTGCCAGCGTTTCGGCGAGGGATTTAGCGACCGCTTGACGCTCATCATCATTCAATTGGAGGTCGGCGACCCATTCGGCTTGCTGGATCATTTCGGCCGTGAGCGCACCTTTCTCGGCAACCTGTGCTGCCAAAGTGCGCTGAAATGCGAGCGATCCAACGCTGATCGCGCTGAGTGCCTGAAGAATGGATCGGCGTGAAACGGGATTGCTAGGGTGCATATGTGTTCAGCCACTTGCGGTGCGAATTGTGAAACGATTGACCTTTGTCGGTGCGTCCGCCAGTGGCGGTCGTTGTTAGAACAACATAGTCAATTGTAGCGTCGCGGCAAAATGGTTAACCCACTCGATGGTTACTCAAGCGGGCGGACCAATACCCGGGCTACTGCAATACCCGGGCTACTGCAAGCTCGACTTTATCCAGCGTTGGATGAAATTGGCCAGGACACAGCAGAGAGCGTTCAGCGCAGGAGAGTTCGTGCTATGGCCCCAGCACTGTCGCTTGTAGTGAGGGAGTGCGTTCGGTGATCAGTGTTGATTTACCCGTTAACACTTTTCCGCTGAAGAATTTGGGTGTGCCCCACATACTACTTGAGGCAGGGGCGGAAACATTGCAGGTTACTTGGGTGGTCGATTCGGCAATTGGATTGGGCGTGACGGTGACCGTGGCCCCCTTAATACTGAATGTATTGAGAATTTTGTTCGCAGCTGCGGTCGCTTCAGAGGTCGATCCACCGGGAACGATCACCAATCGGCAGGCCTCATAGGCAGCGTTATCGACAGCATGCTGTAGAATGGCTGCCCTCGCAAACTCAATGGAAGCCCAAAAGAATAGCATCACCAAGGGTAGAGTTAGCGCAAACTCTACCATCGTGGCGCCTCGGCGATCTTCTTTACAGCTGGGGTGCATGAACCTTGTCCGCGGGCTATTGTGTCAACAGGGTGGGGAGGGAAGCGGCGATATCGCTAAACACTGTTTTTAGCTGGGCTGCGGTCGAGGCGTGATAGTGTCGCCCATTTCCAATGGCAGCCACTTGTTGCATCCGAGTCTGATCAGCTTCATCGGAGAACGTAACGGCGAAGATCATGATTCCAGCATCTGCCGCCGCCTGTGCTGCAATCAGCGGGTCGAGGCCCGTGTTATGAATTCCATCTGTCAACACGACTAGCACTTTGGCTGCACCTGAGCGTTGACCTGGACTGGACGTGAGCGCTGCGGCGCCTTCGGCAATTCCGCCACCCACGTTCGTGGAGCCCATGGTAACCATACCCATGGCGGCCGTGATGGCAGCATAGTTGGAAGTCAAACTGACGTTGGTGATGGCGGTGTTGCTGTAACTGCTTAGTGAAAGTAATTCAGCTCCCGGTGAACTGCTCAGTTCACTTGTAAACACATTAACTGCTGCTACGAGATCTAGCCAACGCGAGCCGGTCGGAGCTGGGTCGCCCCATTCCCAGCCTGAAGGCGCTAACGCAGGGACAGGGGTCGCTCCACTAATCTCATTAGCCGCATAGGCCATCGAGCCGGAGCGGTCTAGCACAAGTCCCACATCGACTTCCATCTGCGTCGAAACGGCTTGCTGAATAGTCGGCACAGAACCGATTCCAAGGACGCTAGGCATCAAAAGTCGAATTGGCCCATCCTTGTTCAAACTGTCGCGGTGAGCTGCGACCCGCAATGCATTAGGATTTTTCGAGTCGATGGTAAAATCATATCGCCCGCTAGATTGACGAATCGACGTACCGAACTCGATATCGGCGTCCGATAAATCGAGTGCGCTACCAGCGACAGAGTTCAATGCAGCCAGCTGCTTGGCCCGCTTTTGGGCTGTTTTCGTGCTACCCGTAATACTGAGATCACGACCGCCAGCGCGAGTTGCGGCGTCCGTAGCAATGATCATCTC
Source organism: Planctomycetia bacterium (assembly GCA_043771575.1). Taxonomy (GTDB): domain Bacteria; phylum Planctomycetota; class Planctomycetia; order Pirellulales; family Pirellulaceae; genus Aureliella. Next base: position 2,364 of record JAYVHC010000689.1, on the reverse strand, counting down.
AGTCCGAGAGAGTTCGATGTAAGCGAGATTGATCGCAATCGCTGATATTAATACCGCGACCGGCAACAGCAAAACCATCAATACGATCACTGCACCCCGTCGGACTGCGGTTTTTGAATATCTTTTTGGTTGGGCTGAATCGGACATTATTGAACTCGATGAAGCAAATAAGAGAGCTGGGCGGGAGTGAACGCGTAAATTGCGGGAACGTATTAGTATTCCTTCATCAGCGTCACTTCTCCAGTGAGCGAGCGACCCCCGTAAAACCATGGCGAGAACGGGCTATTGTTACTGCAGGGCGCGGTAACTTGCACTTGAATCAGCGTACCGTAGGGCAACGTTTCATAATTCGCGGGCGATACTGAGACACTGGCTGACTTGACCTTGCGGTCCGTGAGAACCGTCGCGCAGTAACTATTGACCTTGGTCGACGTCGAACTTGGAATAAGTGCAACGCGAGCACCCTGGTAAGCGCAAATCTCCAGCGACTGCTGAAGGAAGATCATCGTGGTCGTTTCAATGGTCCCCAACAGAATTAAAACAAATACAGGCAGCGTGATCGCTAATTCGACCACGGCTGTTCCACGGCGACCTGCACGCGGATGTCGTTTTGGGGTGAATTTCGTCATCAGCTATCGCCTAAGACAGATTTCGTGGGTGGGCCCGGAACAAAGGCCTACGTCCACAAACCTAGTTCCGCTTCAGGCGGAAGGCGGTTATTCGCCGAAGGAACTGGCCGAACTCGCGCTTGGCACGGTTCAAATGTGACGGTTGTGCCAACAGAAGTGCTAGTTCTTCCGACACTCCTCGCCGAGTGTACGGAATGATGCCTTGGTTACCTCGACGCGCGTCGTCTCGCCCTGGTCGTGGCCAACAACCTCGATTGGAGGTGCAGTCAGGTCGACTACATCCGCTCGAATCTTTGAATGAAACTTCGAAAATAGTTTTGGACCGATCCAGCCTTTCGCAAAGATGCCGTGTGCATGAGCTGGTTCCAATTCGTAGAGGAGTTTGTTAGCGGAGGCGTGCCATAACGCAGTGCAATCGCTAGAATCTGACGAGAAAATGAGATTTCCGTCGGTGGAAAACTGCAGCGATGTAATCCGCTCCTTGTGGTGGCGGAGTTCGGCAACCGAAGTGCCACTGTGAATATCCCAAATGCGAACGCCTCGGTCCTCAGATCCTGAAACCAAGAGTTCACCTGCCGGATGGAAACGCAAGGCCGTCACCGCATGCTCATGACCGGACAACTGCATCTGCGTTTGACTGGCGAAGTTCCAGACTAAAATTTCTTTGCCGAGCGCGAATGCAAGCCACTTGCCGTCCACTGAAAACACAGGACTGAGACTGTCCCCAATGGTTTCGCTGGCCAATTCCAAGGCATGCAGCTCGTTAGAATTTTTCGCATCAAGAATTCGAAGGTATGACCGAGGTGCTTTAAAAGCGACGGCGAGTTGATTCTTCGCAGCGCAGTAAGCGAGGCCACGAATGCTGTCAGGAGGTGAAGGTAGCCCATATTTCCAAGTTGGCCGCAATTGACCCTCCCCGTAACGCCAAGCACTGACTTGCCCGTCCTGATGAGCCGTGATAACTAAGTTACTAGCGGCATCCGCAACCAGGGAAACAACACCACTATCCAAAGTCGCCAAGCAATTGATAGCACCGGTGGCGGTATCCCAAAAATACATCGCGTTATTTGATGCAAAGACACAAGCATCGGGCGTCAATTGATCCATCGAAATATTCACACGTTCCGGAGGTGAAATTATCGACCCGACATCCAGCGTCCTGCTCGATATTTCCAAGCTAGCAATCCAGGTTGTCCAACTTCCATCGTGGCTCACCGCATGCAGGTACGCGCTGTCCGGCGAGAAAGTTAGATCGTAGATGCGTTCTCCATGAGCCGCCAGAATGTTACTGACGCCACCCGCAGCCTCCTGCTTGAGATTCCCTTCGCTGTCGAGATCAACAAGGCGGACACTCCCTTCACGCGACGCAATTGCCAAGGCGCGACCTGTGGCGCTGACTGCGATGGAATCGGCACTGTCGGGCAGGTCTGCTAGCAGTTGCGTAGAAGCACGCGGCTCGTCCCCGCTCACGCAGCGAACGACCCCCGTGACATCCGAAAAATAGAGGAGATCTCTTTTGGGCATGAGTTGCACATCGACTACTCTAGCACCAACACCCTCAGACTGTCCCAGTAGCATGAACGACGATGCATCCCACACGCAACAGGTATTGTCATCACTGGCGGAGTAGAGTCGATTTTGGTCAGCCGATAACGCGAGGCTTTGCACGGCACGGGTATGTTGCTCAAGGCTGCCGAGTTTTTCACCCGTACGCCAATTCCATACGCGTATCGTC
>JAYVHC010000688.1:0-5304 GCA_043771575.1 Planctomycetia bacterium | reverse complement strand
GGGCATGCTCTTTTTCGGGGGTTTTGCATGCCTTTAAAAGGGTCAGACTTGGGTCAGACAGCTTTTGAGACAATGCCCAGTACGTCGGCTATAATGCGGCAACGCACAATTGATAAACTGAAGTTTTCGTAAAGTTTCGCCTTACGAAGAGTTTTGGCAAGCTTCTTGGAAAATCCAGTAGCCACTCTGACGAAGCGGGAGGAATTTTTAAGGCCGCTGCTTCGGCTAGTAAGACTTAAAAACGGACTTCAATGGAAAAGATGGGCAACAAACTGACAGATCGAGAGCTAATCGATGCTGTGCTGGCGTGGTACGAACAAGACGGGTCGACTGAACAGCTGCGGAATGTGATATGCGCTTATGTGCAGCAAAATGCACTTGTCACTACGTCAGTTAGAAATGGGGCCTCATATTCTGGGCACGAAATTGGTACTTTCCAGTTCGAGCAGACAACTCCCAATGATTCGGAAAACCTCGCATTCAAAAAAATGGAAACCAATGAAGGGATGCCTGACCAACTCTTCGAGCAAGTCGATGAAGTGGTTGATGCCGGAGTTTGGGGGATTGATATTTGGGCGCTGTATTTCGGAATCGAGGATTTCATTCATAGGAAATCGTTAGGGTTGCTGACCATGCAGCGCTTGGCAGTCTCGTTTTGTATCCTCATCTCAATTATGGTCGCGAATGGTGCTTGGCACAGTAGTCTTTCTAGCGAGCGTCAAAAGAAAGCGACTTTCAAATCGATGGAGATAGATCGGGCGGTTAAAAATCAAGAGCAGATCACCGGGCTGGAGCTAAATTCTTCGCCGGCTCAAAAGGCCGCGTCGCTGCCATCCGAACCGATTGACGAAGCCCCAACATCGACCATGTCCGCGTCTAAAGAGTTCAATCCAGTCGAAGTCGAACTTAGTAACGCTTTGAGCTTGATGGACAAAGCAGCATGGGACGATGCGCTCGTCAAGCTGCAAATTCTCGAAAACGATGGCCGGCAGGATCTGCAGCCGATGCTGACGCTAGTCAAAGTCGAAGCGTTGATTCAAAAGCGAGATACCGCATCGATGGAGTTGGCGCGGCAGTTGTTGATGGATTGCAAGTGCGATGAATTTGACGTCATTTACAATCTCTTGGTTGCTCGTTGGATGTTGATTGGCAGCACAGTAGATCGTCATCGGTTCTTGAGCGAAGTAGCTTCGCTGCCCGACTCTGCTCGCGAGCGCATGGCAACTTGGGCTCTGGTGCGTAACGGCAGCAAAGATGCAATGGTCGAAAGGACGCTCGAAACTTACGCATCCGCAGGAAAAAGCCATATGTGCGATCTGCTTTTTCTGGCTAGTTTCCATTACAACGTGGGCAAAAACGCTGAAACAGTGCGCGAACTGCTCGATATGCAACAACAACTGCGATCATTGCAAACTGCGGGGACGAACAAACTGGAAAGATGGCTACTAGAAACTGCCAAATTGCACCTTGCAAGCAAAGTCGATGAAATTCTCGCCTTGATTTATCGCAAACCAAGCCAGCAGATTAACTGAATAGCGAAGTGGCACGCGAACTGCGGCGAATAGCAACGGAAAATGACTGGCGGAGGTAGTAGGCGCTCGAATCATAGAAATGGCTTATATTCTACGGCGAAATTCAAAGTAGCCGTCGCGAAAGGGAGAGCATGTTGCATCACTATAATTCAACCGGACCGTTCGCGCAGACTCGGTCGATATCGCGTCGAGATGCGCTCCTCAGCGGATTGGCTACGACGGGCGTCGCGTTGGCGGCTGCAAGTGGCTCTGCTCTTGTTCCAACTTCTGGACAAAGCACCAGAACAATACCACACTTGATTTTAATTTGGGAAGCCTCATGCGGACTTTGATACGAGATAGTGCCGTTGTTTTTGCTGGTGGCGTAGCGCACAGCAATCTTTTGATCGAAGGCGGAAAGATCGTGGCGGTGGATGCAAGCCGGACGTCGTCCGCCGACTTGGTGATCGAAGCGGCAGGGCTGACGACGATGCCAGGCGTGGTGGACGATCAAGTTCATTTTCGCGAGCCTGGTATGACGCATAAGGAGGATCTAACATCGGGCAGCCTGGCTTGTGCGGCGGGTGGTGTGACAACTTTTTTGGAGATGCCGAACACCATTCCAAATGCGACGACACGCGAATTGCTCGAGTGGAAGTACCGTCGCGCGACTGAGGTCAGTCGCGTGAATTTCGGCTTCTATATCGGCGCCACTGAATCGAATGTGGCTGAGGTAAAAGCGGCTGAGAATGTGCCGGGAATTAAGATCTTTATAGGGTCGAGCACTGGGGATTTGCTGGTCGATAGCCAAGCTGCGCTGGAGCGGATATTTGCCGAGACGACGCTTCCGATTTGTGCTCATTGCGAAGATGAAACCACGGTGCGTGCGAATCGTGCGGCTCTCGGCGACGATTTAACTTTGGCTGACCATTCGCGAATTCGCAACGTTGAGGCAGCGGTGAGAGCGACGACGCGGGCGACGGATTTGGCGCGACGGCATCAGCATCGCTTTCATGTGCTTCACGTGAGTAGCGCGGCGGAGTTACCGCTGCTACTCGATGCAGACCCTTACGTGACTGCGGAGGTTTGTCCACATCATCTGTTCTTCTCGACCGCAGATTATGCACGACTCGGGACGCTGGTGCAGATGAATCCTCCGGTCAAATCGCTGGCGGATACGAAGCTCTTATGGGACGCTCTTTGCCGAGGTCGCATTCAAGTAATCGCCACCGATCATGCACCTCATACACTCGAAGAAAAACAAGCCGCTTATCCGAAGTCGCCGAGCGGTCTGCCCGCAGTCGAGAATAGCCTCGCGCTCATGTTGGATCAGGTTCACCAAGGCCGTTGTACGTTAACACAAGTCGCTTCGTGGATGAGCGACGCACCGGCGCGCGTTTGGGGCTTGGTGGGCAAAGGACGGATCGAAGTCGGCTATGATGCGGACTTGGTGCTGGTGGATCTTGGCCTAAAGAAAACCATCGAGAATGAAAAGCAATTCACGCGCAGTCGCTGGAGCCCATGGGCTGGTCAATCGCTGACTGGCTGGCCGGTTCGGACGCTGGTCGGCGGCCGCACTGTCTTTGAATCGGGTATCGTTTCGCAGCATGAACGTGGAAATCGAGTGCGTTGCGATCACCAGCGCGGTGGGTATTGGCGGACTCGCGATGGGATTGGCATTTAGGCGAAGCTAAACGCCTGGTGAACAATTTTGCGGGACATAATTTAACTCGACTATTTTGATGCGTAAGCTGCTAGGGCAAAACTCGCTAACATCAAGATCCAGACAACGTCCAGGAAGTGCCAATAGAGCGCACAGAATTGGATCGGCCAGTAGCGTTCGTGATCATAGGCTTCACGCGAAAGCCCAAACAGCACGAATACCAACCCCGCCGAGCCGCCCACCACGTGAAGCGCGTGGACCAATACCATCAGAAATGTAAATCCGTAGAGACTGCGATCTTGCTGCGTCGATTCTTGAAGCCGCTGTATCATTGCCAGCATGCCGGACGATTGTAGCCCAAAGAAGACTACACTCAAAATGCTGGCGATGATAATGTACCGCCAAACATCGACTCGTCGTTCGCGCTGAATGGCGCCCACAGACAAATGCAAAGAGATACTGATGGCGATCAGGACCACCGTCGTGGAAATGAAATTGATCGGCAGAACGAACGGCTGGGAAAGCCCGCCGGGCGGAGCGACTCGAATAACGACGTAGATCGCATAAAGCAACACGCAACTGAAGAAAAACACACTCAGGGAAGCGAGAAACAGCCACGCACCTTGCTCATTGCGACGGTCTTGAGCGATCTTCATGTGCATTTCGAGTAACAGAGAGCGAAAAATTGTAAAGACCTTACCACTCCACTGTTCTGTGTTGACAATTGCAAGCGATAAGATTTCTGTTGTAACTCAAGTCGCGAAGGTTCATAAGGGTGCTCGAGTGGTACCCTCGCGGCTTTAATAAGCACCTGTACATAAGTAAACTAGCATAACTATCACCAGTCGACACAACCGGAGAAGCGAACATGGTTGAGCTCTAGGCTGCAAAAGCGATCGCTCCCGAGCACCAGGCCCAGATTATCAACTACCTGAAGGCAACTGGAATCGAAGACGGCCTACTGATCAATTTTGGCAATCCGAAACTCGAATACAAACGATTCACACGACACAAGTGAATCTATCAGCGAATTGAAATCATCCTGTATATCTTGTCCATCCATGTTCAATCATTCTGTTCGAAACTTATGCATAGGTGCTTATTTCGGCAATCGTGTATTCTTCACTAAGCTGCTGGAATGCTGGCATTACGGGCAATCGACTCGTTCGAAGCTGGACAAAATGGCATACTTCGCGGGACCTGAGGACGCGGTTGGATTACTTTGCAAAAATTCTTAACGGAGCTCTTTTGCAGCACTCGATACGAAACTGTTGCCTTTTCGCAACATTTAGCCACTTGGCTCGAATTACATAAAGTGCTCTAAACGATTCCACCTGAATAAGTTAGCGTAATTTTAGGGAAATCTGTGCGACGGTATGGTGATTGCAGTGAACTTTTCTATCCTCTTTGCAGTCACAAGTTTGAGATGCAAGGAAGTTGAGTTTGGCGAACAAGGACGTATGTTCTGAAAGCAGAAAAGCGGCGCGGACCAGCAAGCTGGGCACGAATAAGGACCGACACCATGATCGATTCGAATCAAAATGAATTTGCCGGCTCAATGCCAGTTAGCGAATCGGCACCAAATTGGAATTGGTTAAAAGATCGACTGCCCTGCGAAGAACTTGAGAATTCGCATCATTGGCTCGACGATCAACTGTTAGAGCTCGAGGCAAGCTACGCGGGGTGGATGACCCCCAAAAGTAGGCAATTGGCGTTGCAAAGCGAATTTCGGGAAAGCCGCATTTAGCGTTTAGCCCACTGTTTGGGTTTGCACGCTACGTCGAACATTGCCACGTAGCAGCGTCTCTCCGAGACGCTGAAATATCCTCCTAGTGCTTCGTCAAACTTTAATTTTAGTGTGGCACGCTCGGAGGCTTTGAGAAAGGTGTGGCGCGTCACGCAAAACCACGCCCTTCGAAGACTCAGGGCGTGCCACCCAAACGTCAATAACCCTAAAATTAAAGTTGGACGCCTTCCGATTTGGAACAATCGCTGTGGGCATGTGGCCAAAGATCTGATAGATGTTCCCCGTCGTACAATTCCATCTTAGATCCATTTTCGATGATAAGTCATTGATGATCTTGGTCTCCCAGCGTTCTTAGGCCTCCGTAAACATGACTGTTGGGCATG
>JAYVHC010000687.1:0-8992 GCA_043771575.1 Planctomycetia bacterium | reverse complement strand
TCGTGTTTTTACCTTTCAATACGTTTGGTGAGGACATCAAACTGCTGAAGGACTGCGGCATCACAACGATCATGTTGCTGGCAGCATTTCAAGGTATTTGGTCGGCAAGCAGCTCGATCAGCGAAGAAATTGAAGGTCGCACAGCATTGACGGTACTCAGCAAGCCGATTCAGCGACGCAGTTTTGTGATCGGAAAGTTCCTTGGCATCTTTTGGTTATTATTCTTGATGTTTGTCGTGCTGGCCACATTTGAATTAGGCGCTGTAGCTTACAAACCGATTTACGATGCTCGCGAGTCCTCGACTCAAGATTTGATTTGGCAGATGTGTCACCAGGAAATGATTACCACAATTCCCGGATTGGCCATGGCGTTCATGCAAACCGTCGTGTTGAGTGCGATCAGTGTGGCGCTGGCGACTCGTCTGCCACAATTGGCCAACCTATCTGTCTGTTTTGCGATCTATGTCGTAGGCAATCTGACAACTCAATTGGTCAGTAGCACGCAAGAAGGCTTTGAGATCGTGCGCTTCATCGCACAATTGGTGGCGACGATCATTCCTATCCTTGAGCACTTCTCGATGCAAGCGGCCATTGATGCTGGCAATCCCATTACCATGTCGCTGTTGTCGGGCAGTTTGGTGTATTGCTTGTTGTACGTGGGGTTGGCGATGTTTCTAGCGCTGTTGTTGTTTGAAGAACGCGACTTGTCCTAGTGCATAGGGTGGGTTGAGGAACGAAACCCACCTTAAACTTACCTTGCACCGCTACACGACGGAGAGTGGTTATGAAGAGGTGGGTCTCGACCCACCCTACAAGCTCCTCGCGGGGTGTACCAACTGTTGTCAACTGCTGATGGAGATGCCTCGACGGCGGGCCAATTCTTCGAGAGCAAATTGGAAGTAGGGAAAAGGCACGTTGGTGTCGCGTTGGGTAGCCCAGCGGTAAACCAAGTTGACCATGGCTCGCGGAAGTCGACCTTCATCGACGGCGCGCGAAACCTGCCGAACATATTCAATTTGCCCGGGTCTCGCACAGCGCAAACCATACCGTAATTGGTCTTCGAGCCTAACAAGATGCATGTTGTCGATAGAATTGGCGAAATTATTGCCAAAACCCTCTTGCGCTTCCGCGCGTTCCGCTACGAGGCCGCTGCTGACGCTAGAGCCAGCCAGAAGAGCAAATGCCGCCTTTACCCAACTTCGACGAATTAACATGGAAACACCTCAACCAGCAAAAAGGGGAGTTCGCTGTTGGGATTAGTCAAAAGCTGTTGCGGGCGTCAAGATCAATTGAGACAAAAATCCATGGCGCGCATAGGCTTGGCCCAAGGGTGGTGTTACATTGAACAATTCGTCTGGTGGATGGCGGTGGTTTCTGGAAGTCAATTTTCCATTGGAGAGTCTGAAGATGAGCACTCGCAAAGAACTGGTTGAATCTGTCAATTTCACCACGGCGACGCAAATTAAGCGGCGGTTTGCGGCTTGGAGTTTGGCGGTAATGGGAGCCTTGTCGACCACGGCCGCAGTCAGCTTGCAACCCTCTGCAGCTTGGGGATACGACGATCCTGCGACCACAGAGAAGAACGGAGAAAAACAGGAAAAAGAGTCATCCGAGGTATTCAATCGTGAACTCTTCAGCAAACTCCTCTCTGCAGGCAAGCTGGACGAAGCCGCGAGCAAATTGGACGCAGCGGTTGCGCTGGCACCCAATGATGCTCAGTTATTGAATATGGAGTATCAACTGGCCGCGATGCTGAGTCGATCGAAGCCGGAAGAATCCAAGCAACGTATTGCAGCGTTGGTCGAAAAGCTGATGGCCAAGGAGGAACTGGACGCCATGTCTGGCATGTTGCTCATGCAAACGTCGATGATGCGAATCCAAGCAGATCGCGACCTGAAGTACGAAGATCGCCTGACGCTCATTGACGAGACAATCGCCAAGCTAAGTAGAGCTGCCGGTGCACCAGCGTCAGCGGTCCAGTCGATGATGCAATTCAAAGTTCGCACGATGCTGTCGGCGGACAAACAAGCCGAAGCTAAGACGCTGCTTGACACGCTCGTTGGTGAAGCGCGCGCGGCCATTGATCCAGAAAAACCGGCAAGTATTTCGGCGTATTCATCGCTGGTGATGCTCTACAATAGTTCGCTAAACGATGCTTATCCTACGGAAGCCAAGGCGATCGCTGACCAAGCCGAGGGGCTTTTTCAAGCTCGCTTAGAGGGAGAAAAAGCGACTGCACAGGATTATAGTGCGTATGCAAATATGAAAATATCGATGGCATCGTCGCTAGTTTACACCGACGCCAAGCAAGCGGCAGCGATCCTGGCCGATATCGAGAAAAAGCTTGAAGCGGCGAAAACGCGTTTTGAAGATAAAGATCTTCAAATGCTTAATGCGCTGGAACGCAGCTTGAAGTCAACGCAGTCTCGAATCGAAGCTGCACTGGAGCGCGAGGAATTAATCGGCAAGCCAGCGCCACCGATCGCCGCCGAACACTTCGTCGCCACCCAGGCCGTGACGATGGAAGAGCTGCGAGGTAAAGTCGTGCTGCTGGATTTCTGGGCGGTTTGGTGTGGTCCATGCATCGCGACTTTCCCGCACTTGATCGAGTGGCATGAAAAGTTTGCGGACAAGGGGCTCGTGATTCTTGGATCGACAAATTACTACAATTACAAATGGGACGAAGCAGCGGGTAAGGCGGTGAGCGCCCCAAAGGATGAAGTAGTGGCACCTGAAGTGGAGCTCGCGATGCTGGAAAAGTTTCGCGAATCGCACAAGCTGCACCACGGATTTTTCGTAAATCCGAAGGGCAGCAACTATGCTAAGTCGTTCGCAGTTTCCGGTATTCCTCAAGCGGTTTTACTGGACAAAGAAGGCAAGATTCAGTTGATTCGCGTCGGTTCCGGCGAAGCCAACGCTAAGGCAATCGAAGCCAAAATCGAAGAGTTGCTCGCCCAGTAGGCTGGCAACACTATTTGTACTACCGGTCGCCTCCGGCAGATGCGACCACCGTGGGTCACTCTTGCCGAGAGTGACCTTACTCCGAGAGTGACCTAACGCTGTGAGTAGAGCAAAAAATGCTGCACAGCGTTGCCCAATAGGGGTTGCCCAATAGGGGTTGCCCAATAGGGTTGCATGGCAACCGAAAGCTACGTGAATAATACGCATGAATACTCCAAAAGTCGCCATCGATTCACGACCACACATTCTGAACCTCGACGCCGCGCAGTTGCGCGAATGGCTTAAAGAGCATGGCTATCCTGCATTTCGCGTCGGGCAGTTGCTGGGCTGGATCTATCAGCGTCGGGCGGAATCGTTTGAAGCGATGAGCGACCTGCCCAAAGCGATGCGCGGCGAACTCGAGCAATCGTTTCGATTGTGGACCGCAGAAGTTGCCGTTCATCAGCAAGCCGAAGACGGGACTGAAAAACTGCTACTGCGTTTGGCGGATGGCGGTAGAATTGAATGCGTTTTACTGCGCGAGGAAACACGTCGATCGATCTGCGTAAGCAGCCAGGTCGGTTGTGCGATGGGGTGCGTGTTCTGTGCCAGTGGATTGGACGGTGTCGAACGCAATTTGACTCGCGGCGAAATTCTCGAACAGATGCTGCGCTTGCAACGTCTATTGCCTGACGAAGAACGCTTGAGCCATATTGTGATGATGGGCATGGGTGAACCGCTCGCTAACCTTGATCGTGTGCTGGCGGCTCTCGAAGTCGCCAAAGATCCTCAGGGGCTGGGGATTAGCCCACGCAAGATCACGATCAGTACCGTGGGTTTGCCGGCCGCCATTGAACGACTCGCAAAACATGCGACTCCTTTTCATCTTGCCATCAGCCTGCATGCGCCCAACGATAAACTGCGCAATCAACTTGTACCGGTCAACGTGCGTATCGGTATTAAGGATATATTGCGGGCTGCCGAGAATTACTTTAACGCGACGGGACGACGACTGACATTTGAGTACGTCTTGCTGAGCAAGATCAATGACACACCCGCGTGTGCGCGTGAGTTGGTCGAGTTGCTGGGTGGGCGCACGAGCATGCTCAATGTGATTCCCTACAATCCCGTGGAAGGCTTGCCCTATGAAACACCGAGCGCAGATGCGATTCACCGGTTCCGCAAAATCCTGGTGGAAGGCGGGATCAACGTGTTGTTTCGCCAAAGAAAAGGGGATCGCATTCAAGCGGCCTGCGGCCAATTGCGGCGCTTGCGATCGGAGCCCGACGAATCATCACCAGAAGTCCATTCATTGGGCCGTTAAAAAGTAACATCGAAGTTTTGGGCGGCGACATGACTCGTGAATCCATATTGAAGAAGCTTCGCGAAAAAGTGGCGCGGGGTGAAGCGATTATTGGCGGCGGTGCGGGCACAGGCATTAGTGCGAAGTGTGAGGAAGCAGGCGGCATTGACTTGATTGTGATCTACAACTCGGGTCGTTACCGCATGGCTGGTCGCGGGTCGCTCGCCGGATTGATGCCCTATGGTAATGCCAACCAGATAGTGCGCGAGATGGGATTCGAAGTGCTCACGGTTGTGAAGCACACCCCGGTACTGGCTGGAGTCTGTGCGACGGATCCTTTTATGTTGCGAGATTCCTTTTTGCGAGAACTGCAATGCATGGGTTTTGCAGGCATTCAGAACTTTCCGACGGTCGGCTTGATCGATGGCGTCTTCCGCGCGAACTTGGAAGAAACCGGCATGGGTTTTGGACTTGAGATCGACTGCATAGCTGCCGCACATCAACTAGGAATGCTGACGACTCCCTACGCTTTTGATGCTGAGCAAGCGAGGCTTCTCACGGCGGCGGGGGCGGATGTTATTGTCGTCCACATGGGACTGACCACGAGCGGCTCGATTGGGGCGCAGACGGCAAAAACCTTGGAAGATTGCGTTCCCGAATTACGTCAAATCACCGACGCAGCCAAAACAGTTCGCGAGGACGTGCTCGTTCTCTGTCACGGGGGACCCATCGCCGAACCCGACGACGCAGCTTTTATTTTAAAAAAAGTGCCCAGTCTGGTAGGCTTTTACGGTGCGAGCAGCATGGAGCGTTTGCCGACCGAAAGGGCACTCACCGAGCAGATACGCAGGTTTGTGGGCCTGCGGCTGAATTGATTGATTTGCAATAATTCGTACGATATCCACCCAGATTCTTGAGACTGCGTTGCCGTAGGGGGTAGCCGTAGCTAAAGTGTTCAGGGTAATCATGCTCGATCAGAACGTCTTTTTGTTTTGGAAATCATCATGAATCGCAGTTCATTAACCGCTAAAACTAACCTGGGACTTTCGAAACGTCGGCAAATTCAACATGCACGACGTCGTGTACTCAAAGCAGAAATGCTTGAGAGCCGTTGGTTGATGGCGGCTTCGCTTGGTTTGCAAACGAGCGACGAGTTGTGGAGTCCAGCCCAGCCGACGGATACCACGCGCGCCCCCGAGATTCGCGCGACGGAGTATGAACTATTTTCGTTGAGTGAAGCGAGTCTACGTGTGCAGTTGTCGCATGCGCCGCTTGAGTTTACGGAAGCAGCGATCAACTCGAATGTAGTCATTGCGCTGCCTCGCCCTGACGGTGCGCTTGAGCGATTCACCGTATTCGCTTCGCCGATCATGGCTGCCGAGTTAGCGGCTCAGTTCCCAGAGATACAGACTTTCGCTGGCCAAGGTATTGACAATCCTGCCGCCAAGATTCGATTCGATCTAACACCGGCAGGCTTTCATGCGCAAGTGCTGTCGCCAAAGGGAGCTTACTATGTCGATCCCTATTACCACTTAGATACAAGTCTGTACGCAAGTTACTTTGCGACGGGTAACTTCCGCATTCCGGAAGCCAAAGCCATCGGTTCGTCCGAGAGCAATTCAACCGTCGACGTAATAAGCAATAGAGATAGCTCGGGCGTGACAGGCGAAGGTCCCTCAACCGGCGGGAACGCACAAGGTCGTACCGGAACGGAATTACGTATCTATCGGACTGCAGTCGCCGCAACAGGGGAATACACGGCCTTCCATGGAGGAACCGTTGGTTTGGGTCAAGCCGCAGTGGTAACGGCCATGAATCGCGTTTCGGGGATCTATGAGTCGGAACTCACGATTCGGCTACAGTTGGTCGCGAACAACAACACGATCATTTACACCAATGCGGGCACCGATCCTTATTCCAATAACAATGCCAGCGCATTGCTTGGAGAAAATCAATCGAACCTGGACACAGTCATTGGCAGCGCGAATTACGACTTGGGGCATGTGTTCACTACCGGTGGTGGTGGCTTAGCGGGCCTAGGTGTTGTGGGGATTAACGGACGCAAGGCGCAGGGCGAGACCGGTCTCCCAACGCCTATCAACGACGCGTTTTACGTCGACTACGTGGCTCACGAAATAGGTCATCAATTCGGTGGCAATCATACCTTTAACAGCAATACATCCAGTTGCAACGGCAACCGCAATGCAAGTACGGCTTATGAGCCCGGCAGCGGCTCAACGATTCAAGCCTATGCAGGCATTTGTGGCACGGATGACCTGCAACCCAACAGCGACCCGTATTTCCATTCGGTCAGCTTGGATGAGATTTTGCGACATGTTGATAACGTGATTCCTGCGATCGGCTCGAGAGTCCCCACGGGTAACAGCGTTCCAACCGTCAGCGGCGGAGCCGATTACACGATTCCTGCGCGCACCCCGTTCTTGCTGACTGCGACGGGCGCAGACGCAGACGTTGCGGATCAACTAACCTACAATTGGGATGCGCGAGACTTGGGACCGTCAACCACTATCACGGCGGCCGATAACGGTTCGAGCCCATTGTTCCGCGCAGTGGTGCCCACGGCTTCACCCACGCGTTACTTCCCTCGCCTGTCCAGCATTATCAATCAAACGACTTCGATCGGTGAAATCACTCCGACCACGAATCGCACGCTCAATTTTCGCGTCACCGTGAGAGATAATCGCGCCGGTGGATCAGGCGTTAACACAGACGACGTGCGTCTCAATGTTGTTGACACAGGCACAACCTTTCGAGTCACCGCTCCTAGCACTGCGGTCTCATGGGATGGTTTGACGTCAAAGTCAGTTGCTTGGGACGTCGCGGGCACCAACACAGGCGCGATCAACGCTGCAACCGTATCGATTTACTTGTCGACCGATGGCGGTCTGACTTTTCCCACGTTGGTGCTGGCTAATACTCCCAACGACGGCGCCGAGGATATTGTTGTTCCAAACTTAGCAACCGCGCGGGCCCGCTTGATGGTTAGGGGTGACAACAATGTTTTCTTCAATATTAATACCGCGAACTTTACCATCGTCCCAACGCCTATCGAAATCGACCTCGGTGCAGGTGCAGCCTCCTACGTCGAAAACGAAGTTCCCGTTATCGTCAGTCCAAATGCGACGGTTGTCGATCTCTTCAATACAAATTATGCGGGGCTATCGATGACAGCCAGCATCATTTTGAATCGCGAATCAACGGACGTGTTATCCATCGTTTCTGTAGGCAATGGACTAGGGCAAATTTCGACCACGCCGACCCGAATTCGCTTTGGCGGCGTAGACATCGGTGGTTGGACGAGACTGCCGAATTTGATTACCGTGAATTTGAATTCGGCAGCCACACCTGAAGCGTTAACCGCCTTGATTCGCCAGCTCGCTTACTCCTCGACCAGCGAATCTCCCAGCACTCTCATTCGAACTTTCCAAGTTTCGATGGGCGCTGGACTGAACGCAACGCGTGACATTCAAGTAACGCCGGTCAACGATTCGCCTACACTGGTTGATGTAACTTTGCCAGTGATCGATGAGGATTCGCCGCAACCTTCTGGGCGGGCCGTCGATGCTTTGTTTACGAATAGCTTTATCGACCCCGATACTGGGGCTCGCATGAGCGGCCTCGCCATCGTTTCTAACACGACCGCCAGCAACCAAGGTACTTGGTACTTCAGTGGCAATCAGGGTGCCAATTGGGTTGAGATCGCCGGCGTCGACGACGCTTCGAAGAGTCTGTTAATTTCACCTACCAGCTGGATTGGATTCAAGCCGACGCCGGATTACTTCGGCAGTCCGAATCCGTTGCTGGTTCGCGTGCTCGATGAGACCTTTACGGGCATTTTTTCTAGTTCAATAGGAAACGCATTGCGGTACCTGGATCCTGGCGCGCGCACGGTCAATGGACCTGTTTCAACCAACGCCGGAAAATTGCAAGTGCGAGTCCGAAACATCAATGATGCGCCGACCGCAACGCAGCCACAAGTGTCGATTTCGGCGGTCCAGGATGTACCCGTGGATTTTGCATTCCCGTCGGACCTGTTTACCGATATAGATTCAGCAAATCTCAGGTGGAGCATAACGCCGGTGGGGATTCAGTCGGTTCCAACTTGGATCAACTTCGACATTGTGAAGCATACACTCAAAGGTGTGCCCCACAATGCTGACGTGGGTGCCTTTGAGTTTCAGTTGCGTGCCACGGATAGTTCTGGCGATTCGGTCGTAATTCCGCTGAGGATTTCCGTCGCCAACGTCAACGATGCGCCGGAGCAATTGGACCTCCGTGGTCAATCGGTTTCTGAAAATGATCCAGGAGCCAAAATCGGAGCTGTAACTGTATATGACCCCGATTCCCAAGACACAATGACTTACGCCGTGTCCGATAATCGTTTTACGATTCGGGATGGAATTCTCTACCTCCAAGCTACATCGATTATCGACTATGAAGCAGAACCGAAAGTAAACATAACGGTGACAGCCACCGATAGTGGCACGCCGAATCGTTCGACCTCAGCTCCGTTTGTAATCGATGTCCAGGATAACAATGAGTTCTTCCCAGACCTAAATCCCACCCGATACTTGATTCCATTCAGTCGTGCCAATAACCAGCTGCTGGGCACCGTCTCGGCGCGCGATGCGGATATTTTCCAGACCGTCAAGTTCAAAATTCAGCAGGATGAAGCTGGTGTCTTTGAAGTCGGTGAAACATCTGGCCAGGTGCGATTGAAGCCGGGTG
>JAYVHC010000686.1:0-2120 GCA_043771575.1 Planctomycetia bacterium | reverse complement strand
GGTCGACACTGAAATGCCTTGAATTCGGTGGCGAGTTGACATGTCTTGGCTTTGTGCCGAGTGCAACACGTCGCCTAGTGGCGTTTGCGCAGCAAAACTTAATGCGACCGCTACCCCAATTAATCCAACAGGGAACGATAGTTTTAGGAATCCTTGCGATAAAACATTTCCAATCTCCCGTGCAGGTAACGCCCCCGCATCACTGGGCAGCGGGTGGATCTTGATTTCACAAGAACGCTTGCCAACGCCGCTCCAGTGCATGCGTTTGTTACTTGCTGGATTGCTTTCGATCATGGCAGCGGATCAATGCGGTCGAGCTGCTGCATGTTTCGCGCTTGTTGCCATGCGTGTTGCAACTCCGCTTGATGTTGTGACGCCCATTCCATGACGAGTCCCATTGCGCGGGGTGGCAGGCGACCACCGATTACGGCCAACGTATTTGCATCGACGACCATTTGTTGATTACCGTATTCGGCATGGAAATGGGGAGGGTTGTGGTCGTTGTAAAACATCTTGATCGCGATTCCGTAAAACCGGCTGAGCTCAGGCATTCGCTTTTGCCTTTAGATTTGGGAACAGCTGCTCTACTGGCTTGCCGGTGATTTGTAGGTACAATGCGTCACCGCAAAGCTCAACATCGTCTGTCCAGTGTATTGCGCTATGGGCACCAATCGAAACCGCTTCGAATGCGGCAGGATCAAGCCAAAGGGCAAACACACCTCGGCCAACCAGATGGGACAAATCGACCTCGCCCACAACGCCATCATCGTAACCGAGAAACAATTTGTATTCAGATCGTGGAATTGCGGTTTTGAGTTTCACCATCGAAAATCGTTTTTTCAAGTTCTTGATGTGACGAATTACGGGAGGCAAGTAACGCCTAAATTCAGCTAGTGCGAGAGTAATCTCAACGCAGGTCAGCGCGGGTAACCGAGCACTTAGCATCGTTCGATAAATAAGTGGCATAGGCTTCCAGCCTGCGGACTTCAAATCACAGGCTGGAAGCCTATGCCACGTTTAAAAGCGGACAGTAATTCATCGAACGATGCTTAGCTGCAATTTTTTGCTTTGCTTAATTTGGTTCTCAATCGAGTTCTGAACTAAACCTGTTTTGAGTGTTTAAGTTGTTAGTACGACGAGTACTGTCGCGATCATTGTACGATCTGTTTTGTCGCGCTGCAACACAATTGCACGCTAGATTTGAGTGGATGCATGATAATGCAATCCAAGCCTTGCCCAGCGCTGCTTGAAGTAAATCGCCGCCACCTGTTAGACATCCTGCGTTTCAAACGAACCAAGCCTGCCTACTAACTATCCCGAGCCCAGAAAGCGCCTAGAAACGCTCCTCGCGACTACCAATGCACCAAATCAGGCAACGAAGCCTCCGCGTCGACTCAATAGACAATCGACAATAACCGGGACAGAACAGGAACCGAGTGGACTTACGTCACGCAGGCAACGGCGATCCGCCAGTTCGATAGCAGCTTTGCCCTCGAAGTATCGCTTCTTGAGAGTGACTCCGGTGTACCGGCGACTCGTTTGAAGATCTTGCCAAAACGATTGACTAAGTCGTAGATGCATCATCTTGTTGGACTATTTTCCTGTCCATAATTTTCCTGTCAAATCGAGTTTGATTTCGCACAACTATGCGGCCGATCGCGATGACAAACTCATTTTGTTAGTCTCAGCCCTCTGAAGTGTTAGATTTAGAAACGTTGAAAAAGCGCGAAGCATCGCCACCGTCAGCGCCGAAGAACCACCCAAGCCGGATCCTTCGGAGGCGTCGCTTGAAACTCAAATCTCCACCGGAGCCAAATCGCCTTGGTTCCATTTCTTCATCGAATATAGATAATTCGCTCGCCGATAAATCGGCGAATACCTCAATTTCGCCTGATGAATACAGCGGCTAGGACAACGGCTGCGCAAACATACGAACAACCAAACCAACAAAAAAATCGGCCCGCCACAATTTGTGACGAGCCGATTTTTGTTAGATCATGTCTTGCGACAAACTTCCAAAATTCGAATTAACGAATTCGGGTGCTGCTTGCTTGAATGACATGACGCTTGGTGTTGATATAAGCATGTGGGTCAACCACTGGTGCTGGAGCAGCCATTGG
>JAYVHC010000685.1:0-3114 GCA_043771575.1 Planctomycetia bacterium | reverse complement strand
CGCGCGGCACATCGAGGCGCGTTGGATACTTGTGCTGCAACTGAGCCCAGGCCATGGTCTCGGGATTTCCGCCGAGAATAATGTCCGTTCCGCGACCCGCCATATTGGTCGCAATTGTCACCGCACCGACCCGACCCGCTTGAGCAATAATCTCTGCTTCCCGCTCGTGATGCTTGGCATTGAGAACTTGATGGGGAATGCCTTTTAATTCCAATTGATGCGAAAGTTGCTCGCTCTTTTCGATGGAGACGGTACCGATCAGAACGGGTCGCCCCTTATGTTCGACGCGGTCGATCTTGTTGGCGGGAACTACCTCTTCTTCGCGGGTATCTTTCAGCTTGATGGCAACTTCCTTGTCGTTTTCGCGCAGCAATTCGCCCCAGTACTGTGCCCCATCCTTAAGAAAAACCGTGTCCCATTTGATGGTTCGCTCCACATCCGAGGCGACCGATGAGAACTTTTCTTTTTCCGTCAGAAAGATCGTATCTGCGTACTCGATGCGTTGCATCTTGCGATTGGTTGGAATTGCAATCACGTCGAGCTTGTAGATCTTCCAGAACTCGTTCGCCTCAGTCATGGCGGTGCCCGTCATGCCTGAAATTTTCTTGTATAGCTTGAAGAAATTCTGCAAAGTGATCGTAGCGAGAGTCTGCGTTTCCTCTTTGATCTTGACGCCTTCTTTGGCTTCGACGGCTTGATGCAAACCATCGCTCCATTGACGGCCTTCCATCAATCGACCTGTGAAGTCGTCGACGATGATGATAGCGCCCTCTTTGACGACGTAGCTTACGTCTCGCTTGTAAAGGTGATGTGCCTTGAGGGCGTTATCAATCAAGTGCGGCCATTCCATGTTGCCCGCTGTGTAAAAGCTTTCGACGCCAGCCAATTTCTCAGCGTGGCGAACACCTTCGTCAGTCAAGTTTACGGTGTGATCCTTTTCGCTGACGACGAAATGCGTTTCTTTTTGCAATTGTCTAGCCACGCGATCCGCTTCGGCGTATTTGCCGATGTCTTGATGAGCAGGACCGGAGATGATCAATGGTGTACGAGCTTCGTCGATCAAAATATTGTCGACTTCGTCAATGATTGCGTAAGCCAAAGGGCCCTGCACTTGCTGTAGGTGTTTTGGAAAACGATCGTCGTCCCGAGCAGCCAACCGCATGTTGTCCCGCAGATAATCGAAACCAAGTTCGTTATTTGTAGCGTAGGTGATGTCACGCGAATAAACGAATTGCCGTTCGTCATTCGAAAGCCCGCTCTGAATTGCTCCGACGGTCAATCCTAGCCCCATATAGAGCGGTGCCATCCATTCCATATCACGACGTGCCAGATAATCGTTGACGGTCACCACATGGCACCCTTGCCCGGCCAAAGCATTTAAATAGGCTGGCAGAGTCGCTACGAGTGTCTTACCCTCGCCGGTTACCATTTCAGCAATCATGCCGTTGTGCAAAACGATCCCACCGATTAACTGCACATCGTAGTGACGCATATTGAGAAATCGACGACCGCCTTCTCGGCAGACAGCAAACGCGTCAATCAAGATGTCATCGAATGTCTGGCCGTCTGCCAAACGCTTCTGAAACTCAACGGTTTTCTCTCGCAACTGAGCGTCCGTCAACGACTTCAGCGACTCTTCGAGCGCATTGATGCGCGACACAATCGACTCAAATCGCTTGATTTGACGTGCATTCGACGAGCCGAACAAACCGGTGAGGCCGCGCTCAACGCCTTGCAGGATACCGGAAAAGAACATTCCGGTACCTTCCCAAACACGTTCCAGTAGATCCATGGCTAGCAAACTTAAGGGGTTCAGGGAAGATTTCGCACCGCATCAGATGATGACCAGCACCAATCCAAAAATGTACCGCGCTGAGCCACTCGCGTACCAGGAGACCTCAGGAATTACCGCAAATCTTCAACTTTAGAGACTTCTAAACTGAAGCGATTTTTCCCGAACCTTCCCTGGTGTGCTAGGCTCTTTTTGAAAAAGGGGTCTGACCCTTTCCAAAACGACCAAATTATCAGTAATTTCGACTCGACGGTTTTCCAAAGGGTCAGACCCCTTTCAGAAAGAGCAAAGAGTGCCAGTCGCGGGAAAACTCCTGCCACCGTTCCGCTTGCGATCAGGCAAAGCCGATTTGGCAGACAAATTCTCTTCAGCAATTTTCAGGCCAACCTGCTGCGCAATTCTTCGCTCGCCAGTTGAACGATTTGTAAACGTGCGCACAGTCGACGATTGCGCGCACGCTAAGGGTAAAGATTTTCCTCTTTGCAGTCAACCGAGGAACGGCTCACGCCACCCACCCAAAATCATGTCAATGTTGGGCAGGCCCAGGATATTCCCCGCCGCAGAGGAACTCAAGGTCTAGGTGCCAACAGTGGAAATCCGTGACTTTCGAGAACCTCGCCGGGGGCCACTCGCATCGTGCGGAATTCAGCCGTCGTAACTGCCGAGTCGGTTTCCGGCTTGCTCGTTTCTTCTCCCTGTTCTGTTACAACCACTTTGGTTGCTCGCTGAAAGTTTGCATAAACGTATACCGCTCCGTCACCCACCACCTGCGCGCGTTTCTTACCGACCAACAGCCCAGTGCTTTCATCAATGCCAATACCAACTCGCTCGGGATGGGATGCTACCGCGTTCGCCAGTCGCTCATGTCGCAGACGCTGCGAAAAATGTTGATCGATAATCGAATTCGGCAACAAGTCCAAACCGTCTGCGATTTGAGGCTGTTTTTGCCCGCCCGAGATCATCACGCGAGACGCAATCGCTGATCCCGCGCTGGTTCCACCGACGACCCCCCCGCGATGCATGACGTTGCGAATCTCGGATTCCACCGCAGTCCCTTGATATCTCTCTGCCAAACGGCGTTGATCACCACCAGACATCCACACCGCCGTCGCGTCTTTTAGAGTGATCGCGAAATCCTCGATTTCCGCTTCTTCTCGATTGGCAGCATGAAGTATGTCAACTTTGCCCCAATTGAAGTCCGCCCAAGATCCAATTGCTCTTGAGAAATCTCCGCTATCCGATAATGCACTAGCGGTTGGGATGATGACTAATTTGCCTTCTTCGCCACTGCCATACTGAAAGAACAACTCAAGCACCGAAGT
>JAYVHC010000684.1:0-3306 GCA_043771575.1 Planctomycetia bacterium | reverse complement strand
TACCTGCTAGCATGTTCCGGTGTACCAGATGTACACGTTTTCCAATTCGGGTGGAGCGGGGAACAAGCTAGCGGATTTGCGGCTCGCATGGAAAACGACTTAGCTGTATTCGGACCTACCGTGGCGACCCTTTGTTATGGGATGAACGATGGCTCCTACAAGCCCTACGACGAGGAGATTGGCAAACGATACGAAAGCAACATGCGAAAGATCCTTGATAAGATGGACACTTTGGGTGTCAAATCGGTCGTTGTAGGATCGCCGGGCGCAGTCGACACCAATTTCTTTCGACCAGGACAGATGATGGGTGACAAGCCGGCTCACATCGCCTACAACGACAACTTGACTCATCTGCGCGACATCGATAAAAATTTAGCTAACGAAAAACGAAAACTGTTCGCAGACGTCCATACGGCTATGTTCGACGCGATGACCAAAGCCCAAGCCGCCATCGGAAAAGAATACGATGTTTGCGGTCGCGATGGTTTCCATCCAGGCAATAACGGTCAACTTCTCATGGCGTATGCTTTTTTGAAGGGGCTGGGACTAGACGGCAAGATTGGTGAAGTCGACGTTGATTTGAAGGGATCCGATTCGGTTACAACAGGTCACAAAGTGCTTAGCGAATCCGCTGGCACAATCGAACTTGAAAGTACTCGCTGGCCCTTTTGCTTTCAAGGGGACGGAAAGACGTCTGGTAGTACTCGTAGCATTTTGCCTTTCACTTCATTCAATGCGGACTTGAATCAATTTGTGTTGAAAGTGAAAGGGCTTGATGCCACGCATGCGACAGTAAAGTGGGGAAATTCGGAAAAGAAATTCACACGTGAACAACTTGCATCAGGCGTTAACTTAGCCGCAGAATTTCAGGAATCCCCGTTTGACGGCGCTTTTCAAAAGCTTCTCGACGCGATTGCGAGCAAGCAAAACTTCGAGACTTATATGATCAAGGCGATCATCACCGATTTTCGATCGCTTCCAAAAGAAGTTGCAGACCATGCAGACTTGAAGCAAGCCATCGTTTCGTTTCGAAAGAGCCTTTTGGCGAGCCAGCAGCAACTTGAAGCAGCCGTTCGAAAATCGCTAATTCCGGTGAAGCATACGCTGCAAATTACGCCCGCAAGCTGATTGCTCAGCGTAGAACGGCACACCCGTGCCGTTTGTACATCTACCGAAGTACAACCGTCTCGGCACGGATAAGTTGTGATTTTTTAGTAGCAGGCACACTCCGTGTGCCGTCCGCTATTGAAAAACCTTTGGTTTTTGCTGCTACGGCACACGGGAGTGTGCCTGCTACTTTGAAGCGATTCAAAAAAATCACAACCTCGGAGTGCCGAGATACACTCAGTTCCCCTCTTTCTTTTTTCCTTCTGCATTGTTGAGAGGCCAGGGTTTTACACCTACTCGTTCTGCCCACGCTTGCCATTTCTTGGACATCAGCTCAACCCGGTCGGCATGCTGCGACGCAAGGTCGTGCATCTCCACGCGATCAGTTTCTATGTTATAAAGCTCCCATTTGCCTGGATGTTTTTTTACTAGTTTCCAATCGCCATCGCGGATCGCTCGATTCCCCTCGTGTTCCCAAAAAATCGGCTGAGAACGATTCAGCGACTTACCCGAAAACGCTGGCACTAAGCTGACCCCTTCCATCGGTTGAATCGATTCACCGCGATATACACTAGGATAATTCGCTTGAGCAAGGTTAACGCAAGTCGCCATCAGATCGATCAAGTGGGCAGGTTGTGGTTCCAACACATTGTGCCGCGCCGCAGGAATTCCAGCGGGCCAATGTGCAATGAGTGGCGTGCTTATTCCTCCTTCATGAACCCAATGCTTGTACTCGCGATGCGGCGTATTGCTGACATTCGCCCAAGCTTCGCCGTAGCCGTGGTAGGTGTCCGCCTCGCCAGGCAAGACTCCCATGCCCTGCCTCACTGGAAAACCGTCTCGAGTCTGTTTTGGAATCATGTCAGGTTGCAAATACTCAGCCGCAAGCTTCGGCAATGCGGGTGCAGCATCTCGTTGACGCGAAGCCTTTGACTGTGCGCCGCGCCCCATCCCCTCCGCACAACCTCCATTATCTTGAAAGAAAAGAATTAATGTGTTTTCGAGCTGTTTTGTCCGTTCTAGCTCCGCCACCAATCGACCAACCCCCTGGTCAAGTGTGTCTATCATTGCGGCAAACACTTCCATGCACCTAAGTTCAAACTCACGATCCGCGACATTCGTCCAAGCACCACCGCGTTGCGGAGCCATTTCACTTGGTGCATTAATCAGACGCAGCGATTTCAGCCGTTCAAACCGAGCCGCGCGAATAGCGTCGTAGCCCGCATCGTACTTGCCCTTGTACTTTGCAATGTCCGTTGCTTTGGCATGCATTGGCCAATGCGGCGCAGTATAGGCCATGTACATGAAGAACGGTTTGTCAGAATGGTCGCGAACATGATCGCCAACGAATCTGGTAGCATTGTCAGTGATTGCGTCCGTGTAATAGAATTCTCCAGGCTTGTACTCTGGATCAGCAAATGGCGAGATGAGCGTGTTGTCACGTGCCAGCGAATTGGGATCGAAGAAACTTCCGGCGCCGTGAATGGTACCGTAAAACCGATCGAAGCCGCGTTGGAGCGGCCAATTGCTTCTCTCTGCGTCGTTTTTCGGGTTAACTCTCTTGGTGACATGCCACTTGCCTGTCATGTAAGTACGATAACCAGAGGTCCTAAGAACCTCGGCGATAGTGACGCAACGACGATTGAGATCCCCGCGATACCCATCTGAACCTCGATCTTCCATCATGTGCCCGATACCTGCCTGATGCGCATAGAGTCCAGTGAGCAACGTTGCTCTTGTGGGGCAACACCGAGCTGTATTGTAAAACTGAGTGAACCGTACGCCACGCTTGGCAAGCGCATCGAGGTTGGGGGTTGAGATCTCGCTACCAAAGCAACCTAGATCAGACCACCCCATGTCGTCGGACATGATTAGAATGATATTGGGTTTCGCAGCCTGAACTCCAAAATCGGAGCACAAAAAAATCAACGCAATCAGCAGAAGTTCACTTAGCAGTTTCGTTGCAAACCGATTCATTGTTCGACCTTATTGTTCTTGCCTTGAAACTCGATATCTATCGTCGTCACTTGTTTTTCTTTTCGTTCGCGTTGCGTTCCGCAGTTGGAACAAATGCGAGGTCGAGTTCTGCAGGACCTGCATTTGAGAATTGATCGAGCACTTTTTGCAATTCGGCGGCGACCATCTTTGCCGCGCCGGACAGCGAATCCTTATTAAGTGAATGTTTTTCAAATGGATCGA
>JAYVHC010000683.1:0-8379 GCA_043771575.1 Planctomycetia bacterium | reverse complement strand
CTAAAAGAAGTCACGCGCGTGGCCCGCAAGAGTGTTTTTGAATGTTATCGCGATGAATTTGAAATCAAGTGCGCGAAACTGGGCGACGATGCAGGTGCTGTCGGCTGTGCGGCTTGGGTTGCGCGCAGGGTGGCTGAGAGAGCGTCATCGCAGACGATGTTGGCGTTTGACTGAGTCGCTGCAGCCTGCTAAGGCGTGATCCAAACGCGATGTTTGCGAGAGCGATCGTCTGGCAGGTACAGATCCGGTGAGTAGGTACTGAAATCGAAGGCCAAGTGTGGGTTCGATTCACCTTCGCCTTGCCCGCTGTGCCGATTTAATGAGTTTATGACTAACAAGACATCAATGGGGGACACTCGTCCGTCACCCGCTAACGTCAACCATCCCAGCAAGAATCACTGTGCTCAATTGGCAGCGATCCGACGTAATCTACAATGGAACCAGCCACGCCCTTCGAAGACTCAGGGACGTGCCATCGGCTGCGAGAGGGTTAACGGCATAGCGGGCCACACCTGTCCGAGAAGCTTAAGTCGTGTGTGCTACTTAGCGGCAGACTGGAGTATATCGATGACACGTTGAATGTCCGCCGGGATGGGGCTTTCGAGCGTGATGCGTTGGTTGGTGACGGGATGTGTGAATTCGATGCGGCGGGCGTGCAGGGCTTGGCGTTCGAGCACTACGTCGTCGTCACCGGGTTGCGGTGGTTCACGCAAGGCGCGTCGACGTAGCAGTTCGCCGCGTGTGATGCGAGCATGACCGGCGTAGAGTCGATCGCAAAGCACGCCGGTTCCATTGTGAGACAGGTGCACGCGAATTTGATGTGTGCGACCGGTCTTAGGTAGGACTTTCACGACCGTCATGCCATCAAATCTTCGCAAAACTTCGAAATGCGTTTCCGATTCACGGCTTTCGGGGTGGTCTCGGCGCACTGCCATTTTGTCCCGTTGATAAGGATGCGGACCAATTGGTAGTCGGATCACATCGCGGTCCAACTGAATGCGGCCGACAACTACTGCGAGATACTCTTTGTGAACTTCGCGTGATTCGAACTGCTCGGCCAACTTGAGATGTACGCCGTTGCTTTTGGCGATCAAAATCACGCCGCTGGTGTCTCGGTCGAGCCGATGGACGATGCCTGGACGCGTGGGTCCGCCCACGTCGCTCAATTGCTGAAAGCGATGTGCGAGAGCGCTTGCCAAGGTACCGCTCCAATGCCCTTTGGCGGGATGCACCACCATTCCTGGCGGCTTGTCGATTGCCAACAACGATTCGTCTTCGAAGATCACGTTGAGCGGAATATCTTCAGGTACCGGCCCATCAACGGGAGGCGGCGGCAGGTCAACTTCGATTTGCTGGCCTACACGGACACGAAAACTCGGCTTGACCACTTCTCCGTCGACTCGTGCGTGTTGCTCTTGTACGACTTTTCGCAAGAACACGCGGCTGTAACTATTCAGCAACAGGGCGAGCATGGCGTCAATGCGAGCACCGTGCTCGGGTTCAAGGACCGTATGTTGAAATAGAGTTGTCGGAAGTAGTTCAGTCACTCGGAGTCGCAGTGGATGGTAAAATTATTGAGGTGCAGCGGGCGCTGGAGGCGCCGTTGCATCGACCGCGGGTGCATCAGGGGGTGTCGGAGTTGGAGTTTCAGTAGGAGTTGCAGCGGCAGGTGCGGCTGGTTCAACCTTCGGCAACTCGATTGCCTTTCCATCTGCTCCTTGCGGCGCTGCAACCGGTGACGAAGTAGGAGCGGCTGGTTCTACCTTGGGAAGCTCGATTCCACTAGTATCGAGCGGAGTATCAAACTTAAGATTGGGGCTGGTCGGAGGAACATTTAGGTCACCTGGCATTTTTGGTGGCAAGGCTGGGGATGGTTTGAGTTTACCGAACCATGTGTAGAAGTCTTTGCCCAACTGGCTGTTCAAAAAGGCCAACCGATTGGTAGCCATCGTCGTGATGGCAGGCTGTAACCCGGCAGCGATGACCTGTTGATAAAGCGATTTGGCTTTGTCGATTTCCCCCAGTGACTCATGAGCCTGAGCCAACCCTAACACGGCCCGTGTTCGTAGTTCGGGTTGTTGCGCCTTACTGTTTACTGCTTCGTAACAGGCGACTGCTTTCTTCAGCAATTCGAGCCCTTGTCCGCGGTCTCGGTAAAGCGCGTCAATACCATCAGCTAAATACTCGTCGCCGGCCGTCTGTTCGGCCCAAATTGCGGCCGCGCTGCCCGGATGATCGTTCGCGATCGCCTTGAACGATTCAGCATCACCTGTGTTGAGCGTGAAATAGTACTCGGTCCAGGCGGCTGCAGCACTTTTTCTCGCAAAGTTGGTGTAAACACCCCAACCGACAGCGAGCACCGCCGCAATAATTACGCCACCAACAATGTATTGCACGAATGGCTGCACCTTATCGATGCCCGCGCCCAGAGTGGTGGCCAATTCGTTACTTTGCAAATCGTGTCGACGTTCACTTTTCATCGTTCCGTTCCCTCAAACCACCACCGGCGGTCGTGTTCCAATTGGCTTCCATCGTCCGAATAGGCGCAGGATTTTACATTCCGAAGCCCGTAAGTATAGGAACGACGTCGAAAACGCTCAATATCTTCCGGCCCCTTATGACGCGATACCTGCCGAATTCACGCTAAGGCGACCGACAAATGGAGATTTAACGCCTACTGTCAATTGTGAACGTCGGGCGGATCGATCAGGTCAGCCGGAAAGTGCATAAAACGGTCGCATCCGCGTTGGAGATGCAGACCATCGCCTTAGAATTGCTCGACCATAACGGTTTTGAAGCGATTGAATTTCGCGGCGCGGCCAGCATCGAGCGCGCCGACAACGGCGCCGTGAGTGCTCTCTTCATGTGCTTGAATGGTAAGTGTGTCCATCTCATCGCCGGTGGACATTTCTTTCAGCCGAACGAGCGCAACGATGAGGTCCTGCTTGCTGCCAACTTCTTCACGATCATCGGCGGAGACGAGCGCGTAACCATTGAATTCATCGACTTGGACCACCGGGCCAGCGTTTTCAGGCTCTTTGTCGCTCGAGGCGTTACTGCTGGGGTCTTCGCTTAATTGCCGACCCGTGCGAATCACTTTCTGAATGCTAAAGGATGCCGTGAGCATAAAGAAAATCAGCAGCAAGAACACGACGTCAACCATGGGTGTAATATCCCAGGCTTCTTCGAGTTTTTCGTGAGGGCGTTCGCGTTTCGGGCGTCGTTTAACCGCTGGTGCTTTCAGATTCGTCGGTGCTATGTCGACGTTTGGAATGGGTTGCTGAACTATGCTGGCGCGCTTGGCCGCTTTTCTTTTTTTCTTTTCGACAAGCTTGGCTTTTTCGGCGATCGCACGTTGAAATTCCGCCAGTTCGGCAGTGGTGGGCAAGTTCAACTTGAAATCGCACCGCGGACATCCAACGCTACTTCCCAGTACTCTTTCATGTACTGCGAACACCGCTTCACAGCTCGTACATTTTACTTTTACGCTCATATTCGATTGCTTCTGAAGTTCTCTACTGCTGCACAGCGATGAGGATCTGCTGATCTTCGCCCAGCCCGGCGGAAGCGGCTACGCGGACACGGGTCATTTCGCGAGTCTTTACCGCTGGCTCGCCGCGAATAAGCACGAATTTACGTTGTTCATTCTCGATGGCATTACGGACATACTCCTCAACCTCGATGGCCATTTGCTCGGGATCGGATGAGAACGCGGTCCCGTTGGCGCGAATCACTTCAACCTTGCCATCGGGGCTCTGTTTTACGTTGACTACGACGCCTTCTTCGCCCGCTGCGACATCCCCATTTTTGGCCTTGGGCAGCTCAGCCACGATGGTCGGTTCCATACGTGCTGTTACGATAAAGAAGATTAGCAAGAGCAACACGACGTCGATCATCGGTGTGATGTCAAACTCGCCATCAAATTCTCGTTTCTTGCACAGCCTTCGAACGGCCATAAGGGTTCCCCAGGCTAAGCAGTATTACCGACGAGCTTGTTCGCGCCATCCGCTTTGGCGACCAGATTCGAATAGCTCGAAGAAGCGATTCAGACCGAACCCAGCCAATTCTTCCATATCTTTGATGCGATTATTCACAACACCCATCGCTACCAGCAGGCTGACGGTGATCAACAGACCAATCAAAGTATGGTCAAGCGCGATACGAATATCAGCCAAGAGTTGCTTAGTCGGTTCTGAAGTGGTGGCGGTTTCCAGAGTTTCGAATGCGCCCATCATACCGGCCACAGTTCCAATCAAACCAAGCATCGGCGCCAGCTTGATGATTGTGGAAACCCAAGACGTACTCGCTTCGATTTGGGCGATCGCGTCATACTGAAAACGGTCGGATACTAGATCGTGAAGCGCCTGAGGTTCCAGATCACTATTTTGCATAGCAATGTCGACGAGCATGGGGACAGCTCGGCGATCACCTTCGCATTTGGCTTGCACTGCCGAATAATCGCCACGTTCGAGGTCCGGGGCAATACTGTCCAAAAATGCGTCTTGAGCCGCCTCGTTCTTAAACCTTAGCCGCGCCACAAGGGTCCAAACCAAGTGCAAATTGAACAACCCCCACAATGCAGCCCCAGATAGGAAGAAGTAGTCGGCTTGCCCAACGAATGAATAGAGCATTCGGAGTTCCTTAAAGACTCTAAGTAGTCGTGATCTTAAATTTCAGGAAAATGAGACCCGTGTTGCGTGACGTTCGATAGAAATCGCAGATGAGAAACCGATCTGGTATCTGACTCACGCATCAGCTACCTGGCAGAAGATTAGTCTATAGTCTCTCCATCATCCGGTCAATTATCAGTGCCTGCTCGGGCTTCTCTGCCATTACTAAGCATAGTCAATCAAGTTGCATTTGGCTTTACTTTCTAGAGGAAAACCCTTCATTGTATTGACAACCTAAACACGGCCGACTTAGTCTGGTTTATAGTAGATGTCGTCGCCAGAATTTACTGCATTTCAGGATTTTCCCGCAATGAGCACCGCGAGTCAAAGTGACGACGTTAGCCCTATCGTAAGCACGCGAAATTTGCGGACGCAGAAAGTCGATGTCGTTGCCAGTTTGCTGATGAGCCTGTTCATCATCACCGGTGCGCTGGTGTTTGTGCTGTTCGTAATTTGGTTTACTAGCACCTACAAGTGGGAGACCGGCGGCATTCAGGTCGAAGAAGAGCGAGTGGCGGGGCGGGGCGATCATGCTGAAGGGTTTGCTCGCGACATCGAACCGCCGGGTGCCGAAGAAGCCGACTTTTTGAATGAACCCACCCTGGCCGAGTCACTTGAGGCGGTAACAGATGCAGTTACCAGTGTGGCGGCAACGATGGACAATGTTGATACGGACGCCAATGCTTCGGCCGTCGGTTCGGGGCGTGGAGATAGTCGCCCGCCCGGCCCGTTGGGAGAAGGCGAAGACATCGTTTCCCGCTTTGAACGCTGGGAATTGAAGTTTTTAGCCAAGGATGTGAAGACCTACGCTTCGCAACTGGATCACTACAAAATCGAACTAGGATGCATCGGCAAATCCAAATTGGTCGATTATGCGTTTGGTTTTGGTGGGGCTCCGCAGAAGCGGTCGGGCAAAGGCAGCGACGAAAAAAGGCTGTATTTTATGTGGCGGCAAGAGGGGCCCTTGGTCGCCTTCGATCGTCAGTTGCTCGGACAAGCGGGCGTTCAGACTCAAGGCCGCCAGCTGCTCAAGTTTATCCCGAAAGATCTGGAAGATCGACTTTATCAGACGGAAATGAAGTACGCGATCAGCAAAGGGCACAGCAAAGTCCGCGAGATCGCCAAAACGGTTTTTGAATCGCAGCCTGTCTCGTCGGGTTTCGACTTCGTTGTCATCGAACAGCGTTACCGCACCATAAAATAATTCGAAAAGCAGGCGATTGCGACCGCGTCTTGAACAGCAATGCTTGTTAGTCGCATCCCCAGATGCGACCCACCGTGGGTCACTTTTGCCGAAAGTTACCTGGCAAGTTTGAGCGGCGTCGAATTTCACAGCGAGAACTTTGAGGGTGCCAAGTTGTTCCGCAACTCGGAGCCATTTCCAGATTATCGGCCTTCGTTTTCGTGAGCGTCGTCGGGTCGCAGAGCGACTGGACCACATTTATTCACGACCTCGGACGGGATTCCCCGACTTTTGTGGTGGCGTTTAGCGGAAAACTGCGCCCGTTTTTTCACTTCGCGATGCAACGTTGTTCGCTAGCGGTTATCATCAGAACTAGCTGCTTGTCATCATCTTTCTGGCGATTATTCTAGAGATTCGGAAGTGCTTTTTGTAAACTCGGCCTTTTGAACTCGCTGCCAGTTAAACTCGTCCACAACTCGGTTAGCCCATTGCACAAAACGGGAACGATCAATGCGAGAATTTGCCTGTATTTCGTATTCCTGGCGCTCGATGATTTCACGTGCAGTCGTTTCCGCTTTTGACATTGTAGCGTCGCCTCGAAAAAGGCGTTTTCTAGAGAAAAACATGTCGAAAATCGGTTTCGTCGGATAGCGACCCTCAGCCACTTTGTTACTACTTATCTTTTCGCACCACGTCGCATCGGATCAATGCAAGTGCAGGCCAAACAATTCATAGAACAGATCGCCGCTCAGCAACTTCTTTCGCCGTCCATCATCGAAGAACTTCGGCGCCAAGTAGCTGAAGTGAAATCGCGATTGACTCCCGAAATGATTGCAAAACTGTTGGTAGACAACGGACACTTGACCAAGTTTCAGGCTACCAAACTGATTGCGGACTTAAAGGGGGGCGGCGAGCCTGAGACGCCCGCCAAGCCGCGCAATGACCCCCAATTGGAACTCGACCTGCTGCCCGAAAGCGATACGAAAAAGCCAAATGCCTCGGCGATTTTCGTCGCCGATGAAGCGCCTGTGGAAGTCACGCCGATCGAAGAGGTTGTCGAAGTTGTTGAAGTTGAGCCGGTCGAAGTGGTAGAAGCCCAGTCGCGTTCTGCGCGTGCCAAGGCCCGCTCGGCGAACTCACAGGAATCCAAGCGACCAAAGCCTGTACGCGCACACCGCAGTGAAGCGACGGTCAAGGTAAATCCCTGGGATTCGTTCCGGATTTTAGGTATTGGAATGCTGTTCGCGTTGACCCTAATCCTCGGCGGCTGGTTGACTTGGCATTTTTGGAGAGGCAACGCAAAAGACACGCTCCTCAATGCAGATGAAGCCTACAAGCAACGCAACTACGAAAAAGCAGCGGAGATCTACACGACGTTTACGAAGAACTTCGGCAGTGATGAGAATGTTTCATTCGCCAAAGTTCGCCAGGCTCTGGCTCTGATTCGCAAAGATGTGGAAATGGCCTCGGATCCAAATATTGGACTGAAGACCGCTTCTCAATTGCTACCCACGATTGCCAGCGAACCAGCGCTGTCGGGTGAACAAGGGGATTTGTACGGCGTGTTGTTAAGTTTGGCAGGCAAATTCAATGAACGTGCAGACCGTACCGAGTCTGTAGCGGATCGCAAATCGCTGATGAAGCAGATGGACGATCTCCTCAAAATTATCAACGATCCGCAATATGTGGGTGGTGCCCAGCGGACCGCGCAAGAACAAACGTATCTTCGAGTCATTGAAGGTCGTGAAAGAATTGTGCGCGACATCGGTCGGGAAGAGGAGTTGGTTAAAGCCATCGAAGCCATTAATGCCAAACTCGCGACCAAGGATGCGCTTGGTGCCCACGAGATTCGTCGCGAACTTATCAATCGCTACCCCCAACTCGAAACCGACGAAAGACTGAATGCCAAAGTCAAAGAAGCGACCGCAATTCAAGAGTCACTGGTTGCCCCTGGTGCGCTGAATATTCGGCTGAGCAAAGAAGCCCCGCCATCCTCGATCGGTAGAACATTCGTACTTGGCAATAGCTCTCAAGCCAGCCCCCAGGTACCCAACGCACTGGCACCCACCCTCAAAGGCAGACAGTTGTTTGTGAAAGTCAAGGGTTCGGTGTACGGCTTGGATGGTCAATCTGGGGCGGTTCTGTGGCGCCAATACATCGGCCGAGACTTCCAAAACGAACCGGTCCGGCTCAGTGAAACCGCAGCGAGCGATGTGCTCGTCTGCCAACCCGAGCTAGGCAGGCTGCAAAGATTGGCTGGTGCGAATGGTGCCACACAATGGTTCGCTGACATGTCGAGCCCAATACATAGACCCTATGTTGATGGCGAAGATGTTTTCGTTAGCACGCGGGATGGATCGGTCGTAAGTCTAGATGGTGTTGCAGGACAAACGAAATGGATGCTCAAGTTACCTCAACCTGTATCGGTGGCACCCGGTTCGGGCTCCGGTAAACAGCACCTTTACGTGATGGCCGATAGTAGCAATCTGTACGTATTGTCGCGCACCGATGGCGCTTGCAAAGAGG
>JAYVHC010000682.1:0-3832 GCA_043771575.1 Planctomycetia bacterium | reverse complement strand
CGTTGGCAAACTGAGTGATGCTCCAGGCAAGACGCAAAAAATCTACTGGCGGGTGGTTGCGGCTAACTTCGTGTCCCTCGAGAGCGGTTCCGGAATGGTCCACATTGCCCCGGCGTTCGGCGAAGTCGACTACGAACTGATGATTGACGAACAGAAACGCTTCGAGACCAAGATTGAATTGCTGTGTGCGGTGGGACCCGATGGAAAATTCACGGAAGTTGTCCCTGAACACCAAGGCGTCTGGGTCAAAGATGCTGACAAAGCGATCGTCCGGCAACTGAAGGAAAGCGGTCGATTGCTGTTCCTCGATCAATACCTGCACGACTATCCGTTCTGCTGGCGCGCCGAGGAGGATCCGCTGATCCAATATCCTCGAGAGAGTTGGTTCATCCGCACCACCCAATTCCGCGACAAGATGCTTGCGAACAACGCCAAGATCGGATGGTCACCGGAAAATATTCGCGATGGCCGCTTTGGTAACTTTTTGCAAAGCAACGTGGACTGGGCGCTGTCGCGAGAACGCTATTGGGGCACGCCGCTACCGATCTGGGTTTGTGAAACGACCGGCAAGATGGAATCGATCGGTTCCTACGATGAACTACTCAAGAAACCGGGTATCTCCGGTACCGAAATGTGGACGGAAGCCAAACAAGCCAACCCAGAGTTGGTCGAGGACTTGAAAGTTCACAAGCCTTACATTGATGCAGTCACTTACGATTCGCCGTTCGCGACCGGGGCGCGCATGCAACGTGTGACTGAAGTCATCGATTGCTGGTACGACAGCGGTGCAATGCCCTTCGCGCAGTGGGGCTATCCTCATTCTGGCAAGTCGCAGTTCGCCGATCAATTCCCAGCCGATTTCATCAGCGAAGCCATCGATCAAACTCGCGGCTGGTTCTACAGTCAACTTGCGATCAGTACCATGCTTTTTGGTGGTGATTCAGGCAGTCTGGTTTCTAACGAAACCAGCTACGAGTTGCCACTGAGACCGGTTTCTGACGAAACCGGCTACGAGTTGCCACAGGGACCGGTTTCTAACGAAGCCGGCTACGAGTTGCCACTGAGACCGGTTTCTGACGAAACCGGCTACAAATCAGAGGCGGCAAAGGTCGAGTTCCCGCATCCGTTTCGCAACTGCATCGTGCTCGGCTTGATGCTCGCCGAATGGTACGAAAGCAAAGATGGTAAACAACGCTTCTTGACCGAAGAGGAAGCCAAACAGGCGCTCGGCGCAGATTATGTTTCCAAAACTGGCAAGATGTCGAAGAGCCTGCGAAACTATCGCAGCCCGAATGAAATTTTTGACAAGTACGGAGCTGATGCGCTGCGATGGTATTTCTTTGCCAACCAAGCGCCGTGGAATTCGATCATCTATAGCGAACGCGCGATCCGCGATAGCATCCCTGAGTTCATGCTGCGAATTTGGAACGTCATCAGCTTTTTCAGCATCTACGCCGAGATCGACAAGTTCGCTGGCCCTGGAGAAATCACTGGCGAACTCGATCAACTTGATCCAAGTGAGCTCTCGCGCGCCGCCACCTATCGCAACGTTAACGAGCGAAGCGAAATCGATCGCTGGATCCTCAGTGAATTGGCGATTACGGTCGATAACGTGGTCGAGCGGATGGATCGTTATGATAGTTTTAACGCCTGTCAACAACTCAACGCGCTCGTCGACGGACTGAGCAACTGGTACGTACGCCGCTGTCGCAATCGTTATTGGGGCAAAGAAACCGCCCAGGAAAGCCCAGACAAAGCCGATGCTTACTGGACGCTGTACGAAGTGCTGCTAACTACATCCAAGTTAATCGCCCCTTTCGTTCCGTTCCTGGCCGAGACGATTTGGAAAACGCTGACTGAACCAGTTCGCGGCCGGGTGCGAGAGAGTGTGCATCTGTGCGATTATCCAACCGCAACCGGCGAAAGTGTGCGACGGAAACCGGGGTTTTCGTCCGAGCCCTCCCACCCCAGCCACTCAACCGAAAACGACCGTCGCGATTTGCCCTTGGGTCTGCGAATGCAAGTGCTCCGTGAGATCGCGTCGCTCGGTCGCAGCGCACGTATGGATTCGAAATTAAAGGTGCGTCAGCCATTGTCACGAGTCGAAGTTAGCTTGGCCAGCGACGAACATATCGCTTGGCTGCGCGAGCACGACGCGATAGTTCGCGAAGAACTGAACGTAAAAGAGATCGCTTACAACTCTGGCAACAGTCCGTTCATCGAATATAAAATCCAGCCCGACTTGAAACGGCTTGGACCGCGTATCGGAAAGCTGCTTCCGAAGCTGAAGCAAACGCTCGCTGAAGCTAATGGCGCTAAACTGCTCAGCGAACTTCAAACTTCGGGGAAAATTACGCTCGATCTCGACGGCACTGAACTGCAACTCGACAACGAAGATATCCAAGTCCGCTTACAAGCCAAAGCGGGTTGGACTGCTGCCCAGGGCAAGCAATGCGTCGTCGTGCTCTCAACCGACCTTACGCCAGCGCTGATTCGCGAGGGATTAGCGCGCGACTTGGTTCGATTGGTTCAAGACCTCCGAAAACAGAAGCAGTGCCAATTCACCGACCGTATTCGAATCCACGTGGATTGTTCAAATCGGGATTTGATTGTCGCTTTCAAAGAGAATCTCGTTTACATTACGACCGAGACTTTGGCGGTCGAAATTGTGTTCGATAAGAAGCCAAGTTCAAATGTCGAAATACATACGTTCGAGATCGGTGAGTATTTGCTTCAGTTAGGTATCGAAGTAATATAGGCGGCGCAGCATGTCCAAGTTTCCGATCGCAGTACTGATTTCAGGGGGTGGCACAACGCTCAAGAACCTGATCGAGTGGCAGCGAATCGGCCAATTGAGCGTCGAGTTTGCATTGGTTATCAGTAGCCATGCCACCGCGAAGGGACTGGGATTTGCACGCGAAGCGGGCATCCCCTGCGAAGTGGTTTCGCGCAAGTGCTTTGCCGATGGCAATGCACACTCGGATGCTGTATTTGGGCTCTGTCGCAAGCACAATGTCAGTCTGGTGGCAATGGGCGGCTATCTCGACTTCCTTGAAATACCTGCCGATTTCGAGAATCGCGTTACCAACATTCACCCGTCGCTGATACCGGCGTTTTGTGGGAAGGGTTTTTACGGTGAACACGTCCACAAGGCCGTGATCGACATGGGCGTCAAACTAACCGGCTGTACTGTGCACTTTGTCGACAACCAATTCGATCACGGCCCGATCATCGCTCAACGGGCTTGCGCAGTACTTGACTGCGATACCGCCGCATCCCTTCAACGCCGAGTCGCCGAACTTGAGAATCAGCTTTATCCAGAAGCCATTGACGCGATCGCCCGCGGCCGAGTTACTGTGGAGGGCCGAAAAGTGATCGTCCGAGCCATCGTTTGAATTATAAACGTTCAGGTGAGCCAGAGAGGTTTCCGGAACGAATGAGGACAATCGTTCTACAATAGTTTTTATATCGCCTCGTTCTCCCGACATGTGTTTTCGTTGGTCAAAGTGCGAACAATGTGATTGCAAAGGAAGAGGCCTAAGATGCAGTTTCGTGACTCGCTCAATTTCATTCTAATGTCCGAGCGGACAATCGCCGCCCAGTGGTTTATTTTTCTGTTAATCAGTTTTCTTGGAGTCTTCTCAAACGGCCTAGCAGCAGCGGACTCGGTTGTCATCGAGCGCTGTAGCGTATTCGATCCCGAATCGGGAACAATGCAGCCTGAACAGACTATCGTCATTCGCGATGAATGGATTGTCAGCGTGGCCGGAGCTGATGAGACTGGCAGCATTCCCAACGACGCGATTCGGATCGATGGCCGTGGCAAGTTTGC
>JAYVHC010000681.1:0-2272 GCA_043771575.1 Planctomycetia bacterium | reverse complement strand
TGTCCATGCGGTCAAACAACTCACAATACGGTCATTGCGCAGCGCGATCGCTACGCCTTGAAATTTGATTCGGTCATCTGTGACGCGTGTGGAACCGTGCGGATCGACCCCTATTTTGATGACAAAAGTCTCGAAAAGTTTTACGCAGACATCTATCAAGGCCTGTATGCCCGCGCGATTGAACCAGCCGCCTACTTTGAACGACAACTTGCCTACGGTCACAAAATCCGCGAGTCCGTGTTTGGCGCGCAGGCGAGTGAAGGTAAGCAGGTACTCGAAATAGGTTGCGGCGCTGGGGGAGGCTTGAGCGCGCTGCATGAGGCCGGTTTTGAAGTGAGAGGGTGCGATTACAGCAGCGAATTAATCGATTTCGGCACAGCCAAGGGAGTTCCTGGCCTAGCCGTTGGACCCGTCGAAATCCTTGCGAAATCTAAACAGAAATTCGATTTGATCTACTTGCATCATGTCTTCGAACACGTCGGTCGGCCGCTACCCACGTTGCGCTCGATTCAGAAATTGCTGAAGCCCGACGGACGATTGCTGATTATTGTGCCCGACCTTGGGAATGTGCATCTGTACTTGCGAGCCAAGAGCGACCCGATGAAGTTCATTCACGTCGCCCACAAGTACAACTACACGCTCACCTGTTTCGAACAGCTAGCCAACAAGACTCAATTCGAAGCCCGCTTGTTCGAACCTACCGATGCACCGACTGCATGGAACGATGCACCGGAACTGTGGGTGGAGCTCAGGCGGTCCTCCTATGCGGCGCGACGTCGACTGACTCGGTCGGAGTTCAAAGGTGCAGCTATGCTGGAGTACCTCAAGCGAACGGAAGCGAATTTCCTGGCGCAAACGGCAAAGAAACTCGCGCGATCGGCATAAATGAGGATTTAGGGCTACCGATGTGTTTTAGTGGGTCGCTCCTGCCGGGTGCGACTTCCTGCACACAGCACCCGGCAGGCTCATGCTTACCCCACATTCTGGCCTCTTCCAAGTACCAGTACTTAGTTAAATAGAAGTCGAAGTTCTACTCGAAACACCCAGGGAAGCGTCCAACCGCTGCTGGTGACGTTGGGAGGCATTCTTGCAATTTGGCACAGTGGCGTTGTGAGCCGCTGGCGTTAGCCACGGGTCTCGCAGTTGTGGTCGTTGGTTGCTTTAGGTTCGTCCAATGCTTGTTCGCTGGCCGCGAATCGTTTGGCATTTGACAATCACCGAGTAGGTTGAGTCGTCCGCTCCGAAACCCGCGGCTAACGTCGACGGCTCACTAAAACGAAGGGCTAAAAGCTCGGCAGGAGCCTCGCTCTCCCGACCGACAACGGACCTGCGATTGGCACACGATCAAAATTTGCCAAT
This sequence comes from Planctomycetia bacterium, assembly GCA_043771575.1. Lineage (GTDB taxonomy): Bacteria > Planctomycetota > Planctomycetia > Pirellulales > Pirellulaceae > Aureliella. The sequence continues at coordinate 913 of JAYVHC010000681.1, read as the reverse complement.
CGGATTGATCTTGACGATCTGCAGCGAATGCAATTAAAACAGCTACCACTCATGAGAATACTTTTCGGGTTATCCCAAGGGATCGGCGGACATGGATGTCACCAACCAAGAAGATCAAGGCTACGCCCTGTCAGAGACACTAACGCACTGTCCTCTCTGCGCAAGCAAGGACTTCAAACCATTCGCTAATAGTTACGATCGACTGTATCTGCTTTCCAAGCAGAGATTCGAATACTCAACTTGCGCTGACTGCAAAGTGGTTTTTCAGTCGGTGCGGCCACTCGAATCTGAGATCGCAAAATTCTATCCTAAAAATTATGGTCCCTACGCAGGTCATGATCGCACGGCGTCAAAACACCCATCGGCGGTGATGCAGTCCATTCGACAGGGCTGCGAAACGATTGGCAAAAAGCTCAACTCATTGCTGAGAAAAGTCAGTCGCGATCGGTATGAAAAAGACTATAAAGCAATCTACAAACTACCACATGCAAATGCCGAAGTGCTCGACTTTGGTTGCGGTTCCGACGCATTTTTAAATCGAGCACGCAAGTGGGGCTGGAAAACCACGGGCATGGATTTCTCAGAATTCGCGGTCGAGCAAGCGCTCGCTAGCGGGCACCGTGCTTTGCTTCTTTCGGCCGGTGCTTGGGACGAAATCGAAGATGGTTCGATCGATTTGATTCGCATGAATCACGTGCTGGAACATCTCTATGACCCGCGGGAAGTGATGGCCAAGCTCTTTTCAAAGCTCAAGCCAGGTGGCCGTATTCATATCGCTGTGCCCAATCCAAGCAGCCTGTCAGCAAGCGTATATCGTCGATTCTGGTTCTCGCTCGATTGTCCGCGTCACATCATGCTTTACTCTCCGAATTGCGGCACCCATTTACTTGAACAATGCGGTTTTAAAGTTGAC
>JAYVHC010000680.1:0-3051 GCA_043771575.1 Planctomycetia bacterium | reverse complement strand
ACGTAGCTACGACAGTCTGTTTACTCAAATTTCGACGTAACTCGTCGCGTGATATTCGTTTACGTAAAATATTGATCAGGACTATGAATAATCCGGGGTTAAATCAGGATGTGTAGTTCCAGTCTACGATTGTCAGTCTACCTAGGAAGGTCTCCGCCATGAACTTTCAGTTCATTCGGCAGCTTGAGAATTATCTCGTCCTCGGCCTTGTAATTTTCTGCAATCGTCTTGTTGGAAAAGGCGTTTTTCCATTTTGCCCAGGGGGTTTCGGCTGGCACCACGTAGGCACTGCTCGGGTCGGGCGCGTTGTTGTCGCCCACTTCCATGATCCAGTTGACTCCGTCTTTGTAGGTGGTCGTGAAGCCAGGTTTACTTGTCGAGTACTGAATCGCGGTACCAATATCCTTTGCCATGCATTCATAGCCAAGCGGCCCTTGAAATTTTATATGGCTACTATCATCGGCCATTGAGATGTGGTCGTCCGCGCTTGCGATCCAGCACTGATTGCTATCGTGGCGTATTGAAAAACCCGGCTTATACAGGAAATGTGGAATGGCCTGCCAAATGTTCGCAGCACTTAGCAAGTACTCCTTGCCATCGTGATCAACCTTCCAATCGGTAAGTGGCTCGGACGATGGCAGCAAACCTCTCGGGTAGAGGGCGATCGCATTATCTGATAATTGCATACCAAGTTGACTGTCACTTAAACTATATGCGATCCGTTGTAAGTCATCGAGATCTTTGTACTTAAGCGCTCCTAGGGCAGCGACCAGCGTTTGCTTCTTGGCCGCAGAACTGCCTGTAAGAAAGGTCAGCGCTTTGGACTTTTGTTCATCAGCTGGAGCGAGCAACGCCAACCAGTCTGCGTCGTTGGCGGGCACATTTCCCCATACATTGGCGAGTTCATTAAGTGGTCGATCTTCTACAGCTCGAAGGGCTGTGTGCTGTGGCACGGTTAGATTGGCAAGGGCGAGTGTCTCGCGAGCGCGACCGAGGTACTTCTGTTGGTACGTGTCTCCAGCCAGTCTAAGATTTCCTATTGCTCGCACTAACAGATTATTCTTTGAATTCTCCTGACTTGTCGCTTCAGCAACTTTAAAGGACAACTCTGCGGCAGGGCCCATCGCACCGATGGACTCCAACGACTTTGCTAGGTCGATGGCATTTTCAGGCCGCGCGGCCAATTGTCGAACAGTGTCATCCGTAATTGCTTTTTGTTCGGCAGCAAAAGCGTATAGCTCGTTGTTCGGCTCGTACACAAACGCCTTGCGGCGCTGCCAGGAGGTGTCTGCAGTCGGATCCGCGTCACGTAGCATCTTCGCGGCTGCCAAGTAGTGTTTTTGTGGTGGCTCGCCATAGAATTCCACTAACTCCGGCAAGCGGCTGAATGCACTTGCTGCTACGGCGGGTTTTTCAGAGCGGTGAGAAACCGGAACATCGATCGGAAATTCCAAGATACGGCTGGGAAGTGCGGTACGCGGATCAATGGTGAAAGGGCCCGCGATATCAATGTTCTGCGGTCCCTTGACGGAAACGAGAATCGGATGATCCAGTGAAACCTGGCGCGCGAGAAATCCATCCTTGGCGTATTGGAACCCTTCTTCCACCAATGTGCCATCGAATAGAAAATCAAGTCGAGATCGGCAGCCTTTTGGAAACGTAAAGACCAACAGCGCCGATGGTTTGTTCAACTCCGTGATACAACGCGCAATCTTTGTCTTGAACGCAATTCCTGGAGTCATAAAACCGGTATCGTACTTGCGCACAAGCTCGCGCACTTTGGATTCAAAGTCACTCAATTGCCTACACGTGCCAGGTCCTTCGTAGGGTGTATTCCAAACGTCGAGCAAAGCGCGAGTAAAGACGTCGCCGGTGGCCGACTCTTCGCGCGAACATGAGCACATCAGAAATGCGCGTGCGTCGGCGTGATTCAGTTCGGTCTCGGGGACCAAGTCTTGCTCATCATCACTTCCCGCATAGCAACAATCAAGGAAAATCATTGCATTGGTGTGCCGTGTGAAGGTCAGTGGCTTCCACAGCTCAGTTGCTTTAATCGACTTTGCGGCGAATTTGGTCGGTGTCGAGCCATACAATCGCAGGTACAGCATATTTCCGGTTGCGAATTTTTGCCGCACTCCGTGGCCCGAGAAGTAAATAATGACCAGTGACCCAGACGGAACGTTTTGTATATCAAACAGCGCCTCGTCGATTTTCTCTTTCGTAGCGTTTTCGTCGAGTAGAAATTGCTTAACGGCTTTCTCTCCGTAGGTATTGCATATCACATCCTTGAATTTTTGAGCTCCGTCGGCGGCTTTGGACGCTTTGCCAGTGTCATTCCCATAATTGCTGATCCCGACGATTACTGCGTGAACCTCGGCGTGGGGATCAATTGTGACTGGGGCGGGCACCTGTCCCGGCGTTACTGCGGCTGATAGGTAGATCATTGCAATGCCAAAGCACATGCCGGTCAAATGCTCGATTAGACGAAAGCTGCTTGGACTTGACATATTGCACCCTAGCCTGTGGATAGTTTATTGATCGATCCCGTACTTTTTTAAATCACTCAAGATTTCCTGTGCGTAACGCGACTCATTCAGGATCGTCAACTCTTTTAGGCTTAACCGATCCGCATCTCCCTTAAGCTCATGCTGTGATGCCCACATCGACCTTATTGTTGCCGCCAACTCCGCAAGCACCGGCTTGATAAGTTCTTGTTGTGCAGGAGTTTTTGCAGCATGAGAATAACAATCGATAGCCCTAAGAAGCAGTAGCAAAGCCAGTTCCTTTTCTGGGAGTGTTTGAAAAGTGGTTTTTGAAAGCTCCTCGACGTTCGCCTTAAGTTCTGAGTCCAACTTTACGTTCTCGAGTTTGATAGCCAAGTCCAACGCGGGTTTCCGGCTCGCTTCTTGCGTCAATTCAGGTACCTGAATGCACTGGGGCGTTGCTGGCTTCCCCGGCCAAAACACGAAAACGCCAAAAATTAAAACGGCGGAGACGCAAACAACAATTAAGAAGTTAGTGCTCGAAGCGGCTTGATCGGGGGTACGAGAC
>JAYVHC010000679.1:0-3789 GCA_043771575.1 Planctomycetia bacterium | reverse complement strand
TTAGGTTTCAGCCGACAATCGATCGGCGAGTGAAACGGACCTGAAAGCTTACTCGCGATTCCCGATTTGGGCTAGGGTCTGGGAGCAGGCGGTAGGTTTTAGGCTGTAGAGGCGCATTGCAAGTTTGAACTTGAAAATCGGTCACTTGAAAATTGAATGTTGAAATCTCGATTTTGAAATCTGAAATTCAAAACGCCAGAAGGACACCCCCTGCTTAGCGGCATACTTTCACATGAAGGGGCTGTATCTTCAAGGCGAAACGCCAAAGAGATCTGCAATGTCCAAAACCGCACTTGGTTGAGCCAGCGGCGAAACAACTTCACCAACTTTCGCTGTCCGTTGCCAGCCGTAATGGTAATCGGCGGCAACTTCTCGCATCACATAGATGCATTTGCCCTGTACGTCGACGATCCAGTATTCCTGAATTCCCGCTTCGGCGTACAACTCGGCTTTGGTGATTCGATCAGATTTCAAGCTTGAATCAGCGACTTCGATCGCGAGCAACGTGTCTGCACCCGTCGGATGTGCATCAAAGTATCGGCGAGCTTTTACCCAAAACACGTCGGGTTCGGGACAACTATCTAGTTCCAGCAGATCGATTTTGGATTGAACTCTGACATGCACTTTGGCCCTCTCCGTTGATTGAAACGACCAATTCGTCAAGTAATCAACTAAATCGCTATGAAATGGTCCGGAGGGATTCATTTCGATTAGTTCTCCTCGGATTAATTCCACTCTGCGTTTGATCGCTACGAAGGCTCCGCAGGCTACCATGTGGGAGTATTCTTTTAAGGTCAGGTGTAAGGCGGTGCTCATAGCGGATTCACGTCTCGCGTACTTTTTGAGTGAAACATACTCACTAATTATAACCGGGTTTCCCATAGCCTAGTGGAGAGTCGCGGTACACTGTCGTTGCGAAATAGAGCATTTCAATGTATCTTCGACCCCCAAAGTAAACGCATGACACACTACGAAAACGCATGAAAAGAGAACTTATGAGCCCAGCCGTTGGCAGCATCGAAAAGTTGGCGATCGACACTATCCGCACCCTCAGCATGGATGGCGTGCAAGCCGCCAACAGTGGACATCCGGGCACTCCGATGGCCCTGGCGCCGGTCGCTTTCCAAATCTGGACTGGCTCAATGCGCTACAACCCAGAAAACCCGTTGTGGCCTAATCGCGACCGATTCGTGCTCAGTTGCGGGCACGCGTCGATGCTTATTTACTCGATGATCCACTTGTCGGGCATTAAAGCCACTGACCACCACGGCAAAGTGCTCGCGCGTCCATCACTTACGCTCGACAACCTCAAAAATTTCCGCCAATTACATAGTCCCTGCGCTGGACACCCTGAATTCGGCGAAGCGGCAGGTATTGAAACTACCACCGGTCCGCTGGGCCAAGGTGTCGGCAACAGCGTTGGGATGGCGATCGCTTCAAAATGGATGGCCGCTAATTACAATCGCCCCGGCTTCGAGCTATTCGACTACAACACCTACGCAGTTTGCGGTGACGGCGACATGATGGAAGGCGTTTCTTACGAAGCCGCCTCGCTCGCCGGTCATTTAAAGCTATCGAATCTCTGCTGGCTCTACGATGACAATGGCATCACCATCGAAGGTCACACCGATCTCGCGTTTAGCGAAAACGTCGCACGTCGCTTCGAAGGCTTGGGTTGGAATACCGTCCGAGTCGAAGATGCCAACGACACCGATGCGCTTGCCAAAGCACTCGCTAACTTCGAAGCTTGCCACGACAAACCAACGTTAATCGTCGTCCGCAGTGTCATCGGCTACGGTGCACCGAACAAAGCCAACACGCACGGCGCGCACGGTGCACCGCTTGGCGACGAAGAAATCAAACTTGCAAAAAAATCTTATGGCTGGCCTGAGAACGAAAAGTTTTTAGTACCCAGCGAAGTTCCCGAGTACTTTGCCGACACGATGGGCAAACGCGGCGAAGAATGCGAGACGGCGTGGAACGCGTTATTCGCCAAGTACAAATCGCAATTCGCCAAGGAGGCTGCTGAGCTTGAATCGCTGTTCGCCCGCAAGCTCCCCAAAGGTTGGGACAGCGGCCTGAAGCCGTTCCCCGCTGACGAAAAGGGTTTGGCTACACGCGTCAGCGGCGGCAAAGTGCTCAACATGCTCGCACCTAATCTGCCCTGGCTCGTCGGCGGTTCCGCCGACCTCGCTCCGAGCACCATGACCCTGCTTGATGGACAAAAAGACTATGAAGCCAATCAGTACTCGGGTCGCAATATGCACTTTGGCATTCGCGAACACGGCATGGCGGCTGCGTTGAACGGAATGTCACTCAGCGGTCTGCGAGCTTTCGGTGCGACCTTCTTTGTGTTCACAGACTACATGCGACCTTCGATGCGGCTGAGCAGCATCATGCATCAGCCAGTGCTTTATGTTTTGACACATGATTCGATCGGCGTGGGTGAAGATGGGCCGACGCATCAGCCGGTGGAGCACCTAGCCGCTTGCCGCGCGATCCCTGGCTTGTACGTTTTCCGACCGGGCGATGCCAACGAAGTGCTTGAGAGCTATCGAACCATCATGCAGCTCGACAATCATCCGGTCGCAATGGTGCTTTCGCGCCAGAACATCCCCACTTTTGATCGCACGAACTTGGGTGCAGCGACTGGAGTTGCCAAAGGTGGCTATATCCTCAGCGATTGCGAAGGCGAACCAGCGGTGATTCTGATCGGTACTGGAACCGAACTGTATCTGTGCATGAACGCTCAGAAGACTCTTCAAGCCGATGGCATCGCAACTCGCGTCGTCAGCATGCCATGCCAAGAGTTGTTTGATGACCAATTGCCCGAATATCGCGCCAGCGTGCTGCCTGAAAAGTGCGGTATTCGTATTGCGTGCGAAGCCGGCATTCGGCAAGGCTGGGACAAGTACATCGGCGCTGGTGGTCACTTTGTTGGCATGAATGGCTTCGGCGCTTCGGGTCCCGCTCCGAAGCTTTATAGCCACTTCAAAATCACTGCCGACCAGATCGTCAGCTACGCGCAAGTTGCCGTTCGTGGCCTGAATGGCTAGTCGTGGGCTCATCAAGCAACTTATAAGAATTGCATTCGTCGAGTGACTCGCCCAGCGATTGCTGCTGGCATGGGGATTCAGTTGCAGGACAGGTTGCCAAATATCGCCATCCCACTGCGCCCGCACGATCGCGATGCAGTGTTGGAGCCGCAACCTATTATCAACGAATGCTACCGAGACCCAGGCAGGAAACGATTGGGACAATCGTTCTGCACACAAAACGTGCGACGGCGAAACGTCGTAGCGTACTGGGCGATCAACCGAACTGTTTTTTGTAAATGGCTTGAATGAGGCTTTCGGTGTCTTTGAATTTTGCTCCGCTCGCGAGAGCTTGTTCGATCAAGCGGCGGGCGTCGGACTCGACGTGACCGAGGGCGACTAAGGCGCGGTAAGTGTCCTCGACCACTCCTTCAACCTGCTCTTTACCAGCCGGCGTTTCGCGGCGGACAAGCAGGGCGAATTTGGGCATCTTGCGGCGCAGTTTGGCGATGATGCGTTCGGCGGTGGCTGGTCCCACGCCCGGCAAGCCGGAGAGCGCTTTGGCGTCTTGCTGTTCAATCATGATCGCTGTGTCTTGAACTGGCTGCGTCATGGCTCGAAGGGCTTTCTTGACGCCTACTCCATCTACCGAACAAAAGAGTTCGAAGAAATCGCGCTCGGGAGTGCTGAGAAAGCCGACTAGCCGAGGCGTCAATCGTCCGCCGGTAGATGCGTTGCCGTCGATGTAATGAAT
>JAYVHC010000678.1:0-6258 GCA_043771575.1 Planctomycetia bacterium | reverse complement strand
TGCGCTCAGATTTTTCAATTTGGTCCAGCTGCCTCGCTGACGCGTCGGCTTGCGATTGAATTGCCACTAGAATCAGGGGAATACCGCATCGAGTTGGCCGAGTACCATCCAGTTGGCACTGTCCAGCCACATTTGAACTTTCGAAGGATGACGCCTTATGGCTCGCATTACCTGTCTGCAAACTCTACGCACTGACGCGAATTTTGTTGCCATAGGCAACTGGTGGAATTCTGGCGACATTCGTTCCAGCGGTTTTCTTGCATCGATCGTATTATTGCTGTTTGTGACGATCGCCCCGTCCGTTTATCCGCAAGTAGGGGGGCCGTTCAGTCGCGAATCCGCACCATCTGAAGAAGACTTGTTTCTTTTGGCTCCTCGCGAATTGCAACGCCTGCTTGACGAAGGCAAGGAAGCAATTGCCGACAAGCGTTTTTCCGAAGGTATCACCGCACTCGCCTTACTACTAGCTGATGGCGAAGGTGAAGAGAGCGAATTGTTAGGGCAAGATTTCTTTGTCGCTAAGTCTAAAACAGGTTATTACGTCAAGAGTCTCAAAGGCGAAGCGCTGCGCTTGCTAAGCAACTTGCCTGACGAAGGTCGCCGGTCGTTAGAGATTCAATTCGGGGTAACGGCGCGGCAGGCACTAGCTGCCGCGGTTGCTGCTCGCAACTTTGAAGCGGTATCTGTAGTCGCTCGCAAGTATCCCCATACCGAAGCCGGTTACGACGCTCTGATCCTGTTGGCTCAATATAAATTGGCCTCAGGCTACCCACTAGCAGCGGCGAGCCTCCTGCAATCCATGCTGGATTACCCGACCGCGAGAAAACGCTACGGTGTTCAACTAGCGACTGCTACAGCCGTAGCCATGCGGCAAGCGGGACGCAAGGAAGCTGCGGTTTCGACCATGAAACGGGCCGAACGCGATTTCGAGGATGTTGAAATCAAAGTTAATGGCCTTGCGATTCGCATGGGCGCTGGTGCCGATTGGACCAAGCTTGTCGATGAACTTTCAAATCAAACACCACTGATTGACAACATTCTAGTCGACGCCTGGATGACATCAGGCGGCACTCCTGAGCGCAACGCCACTAGCACCGTCGGAATGCCGCTACCTAATCCTCGCTGGATCGAACGCATTCACGGCAGTTCAAAGGAAGAAGAAGTGCTTAATAGTGTGGCGGCGGCCGCGCGGCAGCAGCGCAAAGTACTCTTGCCGAAGTTTGAATTGCGAGTCATCAACGATTTAGTGTTAATGAAGACTACGGATAATGGCGTTTTCGCTCGCGACTTTGCCACTGGTCGGCTGAAATGGCGATTCTATTTTCATAATGCACCAGTTGATCTGAATAACGGCAATTTTGGTGGCGTGGGCGATGGGACCGATTCGGTTTCCATGGAGTTAAAGAATCGCGTGTGGGGTAGTTCGGCGTTCGGCAATTTTAGTTGCGATAGCCAGCGATTTTATTTTGTCAGCACCTCAGACGAACAACCCATCAACTCGACAGCGATTTTCAACTTTGCTCGACCCTTCACATCGACCACGAATTACTTAGAGGGGGTCGGTTTAGCGAAAGAGGGCTCGATTCTTTGGCGGATTGGCGGCGAGAATGGAAACGCCGAACCGAAGCTCGCTGGCGCCTATTTCCTTGGTCCGCCGCTAGTGTTTGAGGATCATTTATATACTCTCGTTGAGATCAACGGCGAAACGCGATTAGCCGTTCTTGAACCCGAGACGGGTAAGCTACTTTGGCAACAACAGTTGTTACAGACTCAAAACGCGGTTTCGACACAGGATTCCGTTCGCCGCGCAATGGCGTTATCGCCCACGATTTCTGATGGAGTCATTGTTTGCCCGACAGGTTTCGGCGCGATCGTGGCGGTGGACATGCAATCGCGAAGCCTGCGTTGGGCGAAGACTTACGCTTCAAACCGAGCTCCAGTCATTAACTCATTTCGGGGAGCTTTTCAAACGGAGGACGGTTACGATCCGCTTGAAGAACGTTGGCACGAGCCGCTGGTGATCGCCCATCAGGGGGCCGCAATCATCACCCCGCCTGATTCGAATCTGCTGCTGTGCTTGGATATTCTAACTGGCGAAAGCAAATGGAAGACTCAATTCGAAAGCCGGTTGAATGGTCGCTACGTGGTGGGAGTGAACAACACATGCGTAGTAGTTGCCGGCAGTACCGAGCTTTACGCGTACCGGTTGGATGGAACGAAAATGGCATGGCGGCTGCCTTTTCCTAAGGGACAAACATGTGCCGGTAGGGGACTTTGGCTCGGTTCGAGCGTGTTGATTCCACTGTCCAATCAGCAAGTGATCAAAGTTGACTCGACTACAGGCGAATTGCTCGACGCAGTAACCGTCAATACTCCCTTAGGCAACCTGTTTGCCTATAAGGAGCAATTGCTTTCGGCCACACCCACCGCGGTCTCAGTGTTTTACACTCGGGAATCGCTCGAACGGGACATTCAAGCACGCACGCTTAAGGATCCGAACGACACCTGGTCGTTGAATCAACAATCACAAATCGCGCTTGCAGCCGGAAATGCCGCAGGTGCCGTCGACATGCTCGAAAAGTCATTCAACATTGATCCCGAAAAAGCGGAGACTCGTTTTCTCTTAGTCGAGACGCTGCTCAAGGCGATCGAGTTGGATTTCGATAAGTATCAAGCGCTCGCACAAAAGTACGACACGGTCTTTGAAATGAGTGAACAGAGGTTTCGCTACTTACAAAGCGTGGCGATAGGCAATGTGCGCAATAAGCTGCATTTCGCGGCCTTCGAGCGGTTGCTAGAGCTGATGCATGCGAGGTTGTCCGAGAATTTCCCGACTCAACAGCGACGTCGTGAAATGCTGACGATTACTCCAGGTTACGAAGTGGATTCGGACGCTTGGATAGCGACGCACTTCGCACGTACCTACGCGAGTGCCTCACAAGACGAACAAGCCAAGATGCAGGTTGCGATTACAAGCGAACTCGATGCAGTCGGGAACTCGATGTTAACCACCAAACGTCAATTGCTGCGGTACTTTGCCTGGCTGCCGGACGCCGTACCAACCGTTTTTATGGTCGCCAGCGACTTGATTAAGGAAGATGCAACTATTGCTGAACGCTTGTTACAGCCAGCTTTGCTGAGCGCTGACAAAGTGATGCAAAACCGGGCTACAGAATTGCTATACAACAATCCAATTGAGGATTGGTACAGATTAGGTCCGTTCGGAACGTACTCGCCCGACGTGAGAAATTTTGACGTTCGTGGACCCTTGCTTAAAGGGTTTAGTCCTACGCAATCCGCTCTCAATGCTCCCGCTCAAGACGCTGGGTTGCTGGAATTGCAGCGGTTGAAACCTGACTGGCCTGCAGGCTTGGTGGAATATCGCAAGGGTGATCCAGGGGATCGAGTCAATGAACTTGAAACGATTCGAGCTAACGGCGCTCCTCCCCTCAATGGACATCAGAATCGGTACGGTCGTCCGCGCTTGTATTTGCGCAAGTTCAATTCGTCGGTGGTCGTGGGCAACGAGTTGGGTCAAATTGTTAAAGTACTGAACGCTGACCGCGGCACAAGTGACGTAGACGATGACTTCGCTCGTTGTCAGATTGATGGCGGGTTGATTTTGATTGAGACTGCATCGGAGTTACTCGCAATGGATTTATATCGTGAATCCACCGAAATGGATTCCGTGCTTTGGCGCTATTCGCTGATCTCGCCCGCAGCAATGCCTTTTCGTGAAGTCAGCCAACCGCAGGTGAAACAAGAGCTCACTCCATTGGGCTTTCCGATACTCATGCGGACCGGCAATTCTCGCCCCACGGTGGTGGGGCCACTTACCCCAACAGGCGTTGTAGTTCAGACGGCAACGGTCGTCTCCATGTTGGATGCTCTAAGCGGTTCAGTTGTGTGGAGCCGCGAAGGCTTCGGCGACCAAACTAGATTCGCATCCAGTGGAATTGAATTAGCGCTGGTCGAGCCGAGCACGGGTTTGATTCAAGTTTTGGACTGTCGAGACGGTCACGAATTACGCCGCATGAACTTTAAAGGGGATTGGCAACACTGGTTCGCGCGCGGACCACTCATGGTCGATTACAAAATGGGGCTCTCCAGCAAAGTGGGAGCAGGACTCGCTGACGATTCCGACAATCCATCGACTATTCGAGTTTGGAATGCGTTTACAGGTGAAGAGGTTCGAAAGGTTGAACTGGCTCCACGATCGCGCGCAAGACTCGCCGATGAGCGGTATATGGTGGCGCTGGAACCGACCGCCACAAAGGCTGGGAATCTGCACTATTTCGACCTGGAGACACTTCAATACGCGAAATACGACGTCGCCCGTTCGGGCAACCTCGATGCGATGGAAACGATACGGTTTGACAATCGTCTAATCGTCTTCACATTCGACAAAAAGGTTTGGAGAGAAAGTGGACATACGCTAAATCCCCCGCCACGTTCGCTCAATGATAACGTGATGGCCTCCGGCGAAGTCTACGGATTGAATGTTCTCGACGGCAGTCAACTATGGAAACAAGCCGCCAAGTTGACTGGCTATTTTGTACCGCGGAATCAACCGCGTTCCACGCCGTTTCTCGTTGCATTTCGAGCTTCCATGAGCCCGAATGCGACGCCAAATTCGACTCTCGGCCTGGTACTCGTGGACTTGCGCGATGCCAGTCTGGCGTTCGCTAGCGATGCGATTTCAGCACATTCGCTGGGCCAAGCGGCGAGTTTTGGACAAATCGCGGTCGCCGCAAATCCGGTTAAACGCACGCTTACAGTCAGGTTTGGGGCGACGGATATCGTGTTCGCACCAACGATTACCGAACGTCCGCCACAGCCAGTTTTTCGGTTTGGCAGCAACGGCAACAGGTCAACAAACAATCGTCGAACACTTCAAGGCTTTCAACTATTTGGGGATTAGGCTGTAGGCTGCTATGACGCTACTTCCAAAGTTTTTTCGCGTTGGTCAATCGTTTGCTAGACCCCAAATCAGTGACCTTGGTGTCGAAGTAAAGCGGCAACTGACACGCATTGGTCTAGAACAACGCGTTGCACACGGGCAATCGGTGGCCATCACGGTGGGTAGTCGCGGCATCGCTAATATTGCGAAGATTGCAAAGCTGTGCGTCGATTATTTCAAAGGACTCGGCGCCTGCCCGTTTATCATACCTGCCATGGGCAGCCATGGCGGTGCAACCGCCGAAGGACAGTCGCTAGTCTTGTCGAGCTATGGCGTGACGGAACCGCTGATGGGTTGTCCCATCCGCAGCTCCATGGAAGTCGTCGAAGTTTGCCAAGCGTCTGAAGGGTTTCCTGTCTATTTTGATCGCGAAGCAAGTCGGGCGGACCATGTGTTCGTCATCAACCGTATTAAACCTCATACGCGTTTTGCGGGAGACATCGAAAGCGGGCTGATGAAAATGATGCTCATCGGACTCGGCAAACAAAAGGGAGCGGAAGTCTATCATCGCATAATTATGAATTATTCGTTCGATCGAATTGTGCGGTCGGTGTCGCGGACCGTGATTGAACGTTGCCGCGTCATGGGAGGCCTAGCGCTTCTTGAGAATGCCTACGAGGAGACCGCTCAGTTAGTGGCGCTTCGACCCGAAGAGATTGAATCTCATGAACCCGCACTCCTGCGTCAAGTCAAGGAGTGGATGCCCGGGTTGCCGTTCAATCATGCCGAGTTGCTGATAGTAGATCGCATTGGAAAAGATATTTCTGGAACTGGAATGGATACCAACGTCGTCGGTCGCAAACACAATGACCACGGCTCGCCAAACGAATTGCCCTTTATTCACCACATTTACCTTCGCGGTCTGACGGACGCGACGCACGGTAACGCAACCGGTTTGGGTATGGCCGAAATGTGCCATCGCCGAATCATCGATGAGATGGATATGCAGCTAGTACGTATGAATTGCATCACCGCAGGTCATATTACTGCGGCTATGATTCCGCTGGATTTTCCCTCCGACCTCGAAGCCTTGCGCATTGGCTGCCAATTGGCTGGCTATATTGAAGCAGACCGAGTGCCGATTCAGTGGATCACAGACACGCTGCACTTAGACGAAGTAGAATGTAGCCAAGCGTATTGGGATGCGGCTCAGGAGCGGCCCGACCTGAAGATCCTGCGTGAACCTACTCCGTTAACCTTCGATGCCAACGGCGACCTCGTGGTCTGAACACTCTAGGTCGGGTGGCACGCTCGAGGGCTTTGCGAAGGAAGTACTGGATTCGCTGGGAATGACACAC
>JAYVHC010000677.1:0-5826 GCA_043771575.1 Planctomycetia bacterium | reverse complement strand
GGGTTCACCGGTGACCTATCTTCCGCGTCCGGTTTCTGCCGAAACCAGCTACCCCATTAAATTCCTTGACATTTGCGACTGGATTTAGGGACGAAGAATAATTAACGGCGTCTCCCTTCGCCCCCTGCACCCATTGCTCCTCGCTAACCACAGTTTTAAAGATGTTAAATTCGAAGCCACTCAAATTTGGTATCTCCGACATACCGGTGTGCGCTGTCATCGTGGCCGAGTTGCTCCGCAACTCGGGGCTATAGTCTGGTGATCGGCCTTTGCGGTCGTGAACTTAGTCGAGTCGCTAATTCGGGTTGATAAAAAATGTAGAACGGTAGTCCCCAACACGCAGACCTTTTCAGCAGCCTGCTAGAATGTTGCGGGTTGTTTTAAAAACGCAATGAGTCGCTTCCTGGGCCAGTTTCTATGGTTGCAAGTCGATTTACGCTTAACGAGCTGCTGGATGTAGGGCCGATTTGCAGCCGCTATCGAGGCAGTTTACCGGACGGCCGCGAAGCCGAAATCTGTTTGCTACGGCACACGCCAGGGAAGGACGTTTCACCTTGGATTCAGCGACTTCGATTGGCGGCCCTGGTGTCGTGCCCCAATTGTTTGCAGGTGTTGAGCGTCGACGAAAATCATGAGCCACCGTTTGTTGCAGTCGCGAGAATGGATGGACCGACACTAGCCGACTTGGTTGATCAAAACGCAATCGAACATGAATTTGTAAACCTTGTACGCGGTTGCATTGAAGCCCTCGCAGCCTGCGAGAACTTTGGATTGGCGATCGGCGGAGTGTCGCTCCACAACATCTTTCGAAACCGTGAGGGTCAGTGGCAGGTGGATATATCGGGCTTGCGGTCCGCATTATTCGGTGCCCTCCCATCGGATTCTGGTCGGCCCGAGTTTTTGCCACCTGAGTTGCGATCGTTTTCAAATGTGACAGAGTCACTCACTAACTGGGATAGCGCTGCAGATATCTATTCGATGGGCGGCTTGTTGCACTACTTGATTGAAACGTGCAACTTGAAAGAGAATTCGGCGGCGAAGCGAATCCGCGAAGCATTGATTGATTGCGTTGCGGTTGAGCCGGCGGCCAGGCCAACTGCGCGCGAATTGCTTACACGTCTAAAGAACACGGATCGATCGTTAGACCTCACTTCCGATTCTCAAGGTATTGCTTCGAACAGAGATTTCGAAGCAACGATGAATCTCGATTCGCCGCCTGAACTGCCCGCTGGCGTATTGGAAATTGGCAGTCAACTGGGTCGCTACACAATCTGCGAGAAACTTGGCGAAGGGGGAATGGGCTCGGTCTATCGCGCTCAGGACGCGATCGATGGGCGATCCGTTGCGATTAAGGTGTTGAACAAACAAGTTGCCCAAGGTTCGATAACCACTAGACGCTTTGCAAAAGAGGCTCGTTTATTAGCCAAAGCAAACAACCCGTACGTTGCCAATCTCTACGAAGTCAACGCCGATGCAACGCTCCCCTACATGGTCGTTGAATTCGTCGATGGAGGTACACTCGGGGCATTCGTCCAAGCTCGAAAACCGTTCGATGAACCATTCGCTCTCACATTAATCGCCGATGCCGTGCGCGGTCTCGCGGTCGCGCATGCACGCGGTGTTGTGCACCGCGACTTTAAACCTGACAATGTGCTGCTGACAAGCGAAGCACGAAATTGGCTTTCCTCCAGAACGCCTTACGCTGACGAAAGTAGCGACGGCTCGACGCCTCCCATCGGAAGAATTTACGCCAAAGTCTCAGATTTCGGGCTTGCGCGGACCGCACAGCAATCCGAGTCGATGGCAATGACACGCGATGGTGCGTTACTGGGTACGCCACTGTACATGTCGCCCGAACAATGCCGTGGCGAACCAGCCGAAATGCCATCCGATGTTTACTCAGTGGGCGTGACTCTATTCCAGTTGCTCAGCGGACGCCCGCCGTTCGAAGCTGACACCCAGGTAGGCTTGCTCAACCAGCATTGCAACGCCGCACCGCCGTCGCTGAAGCAGCTGCGACCGCAGTTGTCGGACGCGCTGGTTCGAACCGTCGAAAACTGTTTAGCCAAAAACCCGGAGGCACGCTACTCCGATGCGGGTGCATTGCTCGTTGACTTGGAAAACATCTTAAGAGGACAACCCACGTCATTGGGCCTGCATCCGCCAATCCTGTCGATTGACGATCCCGACGCAATGCGTTTTGAACACTCGTGGGAACTGGTCTCCAGCCCTTGTCAGTTGTGGCCCTATGTTTCGAACACGGATCGCGTCAATCATGCAATCGGTCTGCCAGCAGTTACTTATACGACACGACAAGATCCGATTCACGGCGTCCAGCGATTCGCCGAAACGAGGGTCGCTGGCCAGCGCATTCGGTGGCAAGAACATCCGTATGAATGGATTGAAGGGCGCCGACTGAGTGTGCTGCGCGAATTTACGCATGGACCGTTTCGTTGGTTCGTGAATGTGGTGGAACTTCAGCCGACTATGGGTGGCGGCACGCGCATTGTACAAACACTGATCGTGACGCCGCGCGGCTGGCTCGGGAAGCAACTCGCGCGATTGCAATTGGGCAAGAAGTCAAAAACTGGTTTTGGACGAGCCTATCAGCAGATCGATGAGTACATTGCGCAGTCACAATCCAAGCAAGCAGACCGCGATCCGTTTGTCGGCCGCACCGAACTGCGACCAAGTCAACGACAGAAGTTGCTCGCGAGGCTGGATCAATTGCGAGAATGCCAGATTGACCCGCAGGTCATCGATACGCTGGGACAGTTTCTTGAGCATGCATCGGACCTGGAAGTTGCCCGTGTAAGGCCGTTGGCACTTGCGGAACGATTTCAGCTGAATCCAATTCAAGTGGTGAATGCGTGCCTTGAAGGTACACGACTGGGCGTCTTCAGCCTGCTGTGGGACATCATGTGTCCGTCGTGTCGCATTCCGGCCGACATCCAAGAAACTCTGTCAGCGATCAAAGATCATGGTTTCTGCGAAGCCTGCAATCTGAATTTCGGTATCGACCTAGCTGAATCCGTCGAATTGATTTTTCGCGTTCATCCAGAGATCCGTGAAGTCGTTACTGGCACCTATTGCATCGGAGGCCCAGCTTGGTCGCGGCATGTGGTAGCGCAAGTTCGTTTGGCCGCAGGCGAACGATTTGCGTGCGATTTGAATTTGTCCGAGGGCGCTTACGTGGTCCGCGGCCCGCAGTTACCGTTCACCATCGACTTTCGCATCGGCCATAATGCTGCCCTGCGCCGCATCGAGTTTTCATTGGCTAGTCCACCCGCCGACGCGCGTATCCAAATGCCGGTGGGTGCGCAAGTAATCCAGCTGTGCAATGATTCTGCCATGGACCAACAAGTCCGCATTGAACGCACTGCCGACCGACACGATGCCCTGTCAGCCGCCAAAGCATCCACGATGGCTCTTTTTCGCGAGCTGTTTCCCGGTGAAGTGCTTTCAAGTGACCAGATCGTCAGCGTCGCGCACATCACCGTTTTGCGAGTCAAGATTCATGACACTCGGCAGCTTTATGAATCGCTCGGCGACGGATCAGCCTTTAATAAAATTCGCGGCTTGCTCGAGCGCATCTTGCGAATCATTAAAGAGAACGCAGGCGCTGTGGTCAAAACGATTGGCGAAGGGGTGTTAGCTTCATTCGCAGACCCAACGAGTGCATTGTTAACGGCCATCGATTTAGTGCAACGTGAGTCGGACAGCGACCTGCAGTTGTCAGTGGCGATCCACTGCGGCACGGCGATGGTCGCCACGGTGGACGAACGGTTAGATTACTTTGGCAAAACACTGAAAACGTTGGAGCAACTGATTGACGTAGCGAGTCCGCACACGATCGCACTCACGTCCAGCCTCACTGAACTTGCGGAAGTGCAGAGCTTGCTACGCGATCGCCAGTTGAAAGTTCGCGTCATTCCGCAGCTCGAATTGTCAGACAACTCAATCGCCCATGTGGTTACTTAGGTATAAAGATAGCATCTCCTTCGAACGTGGATCGTCACTCGAAGGCACGCGTCGTCATCGACGCATCCTACATTTGGAGTTCGCGGCTTTAGAAACCCTTCCTGATGGCTATCAGTGGCATGACTTTGTTCGGCCATACCCTGGGATAACTATTTCAGGCGATTAGTCGAAATTCGTAGCCTTGTCTCTCTGAGATGCGAATCCCCTGCGTCTCGGAGAGTCGCCGCTACTTGAATGAACCGCCATTGTATTTAACATGCAACTTATGGGGGTCGAAAAACGATGAATGGAAAGTGTCAAATGGAGAGTACAGAAAAAGGCCACTGTTTCTCGCGTGATGACTTGGATTTCCACGTCGTCGTACACTTGGTGGAGCGATAAAATAAGTTCGCACGGAATCTAATCAGCCCTGCCAAAACTAGCTTTGTACTGCGATATGCAGTACAATTGTTCTCGGTCGCACTTCACCAAGGGGGAGATGGAACAACATGCGGAAGAATGTATCACTGATGGTGCGACTCGATCAGGAGTCGAAGGATCTATTGGCTGCCGCAGCGGAGTTGCGGCGTGTCAGTGTCAGTGACTATGTGCGGTCGGTGATGGTCGGACAAGCGGCGCGCGAGTTGGCTGCAGCAAATTCCCAAACGATTGCGCTTTCTGAGACTGAGCAGCTTGAATTCTGGACAGCACTTAGCCGCCCCGTAAAACTTACAAAGGCTCAAAAGGAGCTTGGAGCGATGATGCGAGGCGAAGCGTGAATGGTGTCCGCTTCCCCGGCGGCTGGGCAATCGAGACGCTGTGCAAGGCTCATAACCGTCGATCATTCAATTCTGGCAACGAAGATGTCAACCGGTGGCTTAATCAATCCGCGCTGCAAAGCCAGAACAAACACTTGAGTTCGAGCAAGGTGCTCGTGGACGACCAACGTGCATTCGTTGGCTACTACTCGCTCGCCATCTCACAAGTCGATTTTTCTGAACTGCCGCCAGAGATAGTCAAAACCTTGCCTCGGCGGCAATTACCTGTGGCCGTCTTAGCATGGCTTGGAATCGATGCCAAATATCAGGGGCGAGGGTTGGGCAAGCGCCTCTTGGCTACCGCGCTTCGCGACTGCTACGATGCCAGCCAATCATTCGCTTTCATAGCCGTCCTACTCGATTGCATTGACTTACCCGCCAAGGCGTTTTACGAGCAATTTCATTTAGATGAACTGCCCGGTCACCCCATGCGACTGTTCATCTCGTTCCAAATGCTTGAAAAACTGATGCAGACTGCCTGATAGTCAGCTTACACGAGACCCCTATGCTCTACCTTTTACTATACGAAGTCGTCGACGATTATGTGGCAAAGCGAGCATCGTTTCGCGACCAACATTTGCGCTGGCGAGCGAAGCGGTGCAACAAGGTGAGTTACTTTTAGGCGGCGCGCTTGCGGAACCGGCCGATGGTGCGGTGCTGTTGTTTCGCTCTCAGCCTGCCGCAGAAGCATTTGCTAACGCCGATCCGTATGTTCACAATGGACTGATCACCAAGTGGACCGTGCGTCAGTGGAACACGGTGGCTGGCAGCCTATTGAATTCGGTTACGGATGTTTCAAAGTAACACCACGCTTTGACGATGATTTATCTCTGCGAAAGTCCAACGCCATGGTCGCATCATTCGGCAAAAAGCTCGTCATTGCGAGCAGCTTCATCGTTTCAATTCTTACCTCAGGATTCGCGGAGGAACCGTTTCCCGGAGGCTGGACCACCGCTTCACCACGTGAGGAGATTCGTCCTAGTTTTTCGTTTGAGGCAATGGGTGGTCCCGATAAGACCGGCAGCCTCATCATTACGCATGATGCCCG